>CALFNR010000068.1:0-79067 GCA_937903005.1 uncultured Lachnoclostridium sp.
TTTGAAATACGATTACTCTGCTATTTTAATCATCTTAACTTAATGACATTGACCTATCCCCTGATTTTTTAAATCAGATTAACTTTCTTATAAAGTAACAAAGCGCGGATTCCCCACCCACGTTCGCTGCTAAAGCCAGCGATAAGGAACCCACACCTTGCCTCGCCAAAGGACTGTTTCTGTCCTTTAGCACCTAACTTTCTTACCATAATTCCGTACAGTATATTGTTTTAAGACACTTTTATGTACCAGAAAAGGAGCAGATGATAAATTTCCTAGCACATGATAATAGCGCCTCCACGATTAAAATAATCTCAGATTGCTTTAATCTGAGATTATTATATATAATTTATTATTAAGATAGTATTGGATTTTGTCCATTGGTATTAAGATAGCATTAAAATTAAACCTGTATCATGCGATATCCTACTCCGATGTGCGTCTGAATATATTTCACAGAATCTGCCTGTGGTTCAATCTTCTTTCGTAACGTAGTCATAAATACCCTAAGTGAGACAATATCACTTTCAAATGCACTTCCCCAAATCTGTGACGTTATGTATGTATGTGTTAGAACCTTTCCCACGTTTTTGGATAATAAATACAATAACTTATACTCCATTGGTGTCAGATGAATCTCCTCCTCACCAAGAAATACACAACTTGCAGCATAGTCAATTTTCAAGTTACCATTCATAAAAATATGTGAATCTGCATCTTTATTATCTTCGTAATAACTAAGCCTCCGAAACGCTACGCGAATTCTCGCTAATAGCTCCTCTACTGAAAAAGGCTTTGTCAGATAATCGTCTGCTCCCGCATCTAAAGCCTCTATCTTATCACTGTCCTCACTTCGAGCCGTAATTACAATAATCGGCATACGTGACCACGAGCGAATCTTCCTGATAACCTCAATTCCATCAATGTCAGGAAGCCCTAGATCCAACAGCATGATATCTGTTTTCTTAGACATAGCTGACATAATCGCTTGTGCTCCTGTTTGGGCTGTTTCATAAAAATATTCCTGCATTTCTACTGCTGTTGTAATCAGATTCTGAATCGGAAGGTCATCCTCAACAATTAGGAGTCTTTGTTTCGTCATGAATCGTCAACCTCGCTTTCTTTAGGGTAAATTTAAATACCGCACCATGTGATACTGCATCTTCAACCCATACCTTTCCACCATGTGCTTCAATAATTTCTTTACAAAGAGCAAGACCTATTCCAAACCCTCTTCCTCTATCAGATACCTTACCCGATGTTGTATAAAACATTTCAAAGATTTTGTCTCTTGCTTCTTCTGGTATTCCATCACCTTGATCAGCCACTTCTATTAAAGCCTGTTTATCATTCTCACTTACCTGAATATATATTTCCGTACCTTCTTTTGTATATTTTACAGCATTATCAAGAAGATTGCACATAACTTGATAAATAAGCTGTGCATTGCAGGACACAATTATCATATTATCCTCAGGCATACTTAAGAAAAACTCATTGGTTTGATAACGTTTCTTAGCTTCATTTACGACACTTACAAGAATATCTTCAAGCAATTCAGGTGCCATTGAGATATTTTTTTTCACTTCTTCTAGCTTCGTAATGGCTAACAAATTCTCTACCATACTAATGAGTGCCGTAGCATCTTTCCAAATATCTAAGCTTAGCGTTTTTCTTTTATCTGATGTTAGAATTTCCCCTTGACTTGAGAGAATTGCCGCATTTCCCGAAATACTTGTTAACGGTGTTCGAAGATCATGGGAAATGGATCGCAATAAACTAGAGCGAAGCTTTTCATTTCTCGCTTGAACTGATGCTTCTTCTCTTGCACGATTATAGTACTCTCTCTCAAATGCTAGTGCGCATTCCCCCAATACCAAACTAGCTTCTGATGAAAATACTGGCTCACTCTGATAATCAATTCCGATAACACCATAAATCCGCTCTTCTGTACATATTGGCATATAACTTCCTTTTGCTTGTTCAAATACCTCTGTATATGCTCCTGCATTTTTGTTATGATGAAACACCCAAAGCGCAGTATCTAATTCCATCTGATTTAATGAAAAAGACAGTGCTCTGCTATGTTCTGTCAAAAACACCTGGGGTTCTCCTAATATATCAGCCTCCACTACAAATACAATTACATTTCGCTCTAAAATCTTCATTAAGCGGTTGGCTATGACCTCAATAATTTCCTGTTGACATTTTGCCTTTTGTAATAATTGTTCCATCTCTAATAAGATCTGTGTATGGTAGGCCGTCTGAATTAATGCTTTCGAATGTTGTGCATTTTTCTTAGCAAGGGTCCCAGTCATAATTGCCGCAATTAAAAGAATTATAAAAGTAATTGGATATCCTATATTAAAAGCACTAAATGAAAACAATGGATAGGCAAAAAAATAGTTAAATACAAATATTCCAAAGACAGAAATAATACTGTAAAACTGACTTGCTGTAACCATTGCAGTCACTAAAATTCCCAGCACATAAATTGTAAAAATATGTATTTCACTTAAATCAAACGTTGCAAATACATAACCAACTACTGTTTCCAGAAGTAAAATACCAAAGGTCATTCCTAAATTTAGCCATCTGCTTTTTTCATTTTTTTGTATTTTTCTCATCCTTTTCTCCACTAATTATAATTTCTAGTTTCAAGGTTATTATAACATATTTTTTCCAAAATCATAGTGTCTTCGACACATTAGCTCTCCTAACTTTTAGTTTTTTGACTTTAAAAAAAGTTATGCACTGATGAAACAGCACATAACTTTATCATCTTATATCTTATATTATTACGAACAGACTGCGTAATTATCTAAAATATCACATAACGCACAGGCGCTGCTGCTATGAGAACGGGCAACAATCGTATCCTGATTTTCTACCGCCATCAAGGCACCATGTACCATTTTATGAGAAACTGTATTGGTAAATAATATCAATAAGTCTGGCGAACCTACCTGTGATTTTAGTTTGCCAGTCATCTGGGTAAAAACCTTTACCTTACAGTTATAATTTTTGCAAATCTCCTTATATTTAGCCACCATTCTGTCATGACCACCTACAATAACTACACTCATTCTATTTCACCGCCCCTTCGTTTATTTGAGAATCACTTTCATTTATATGATACCCTCTGGTTTTCTCTTTGTCAATGAAATATTTGAGAATCATTATCACTTTTGGTCAATCTTTGTACGAAATATTTTTATACAGCTTCTTTGCAGCCTGGCAGTCGAGATTCCTAATATAATTCCCATTGCTATAGCTCCTGCTATCGTAATAGAATACCTTCCCTGAATCAGCAGTGTATTCTGATCCCCATTTAACCAGGCAGACATAGCACGAAATACAACCCCTCCTGGAACAAATGGTATGATAGAAGGAATTAAAAATATAGTAGATGGCTTTTTCCTATGGACTGCCATATATTCTGAGTAAAGTGTAGTGGCTATAGTAGCTAAAAAATAACCACCTACAATAGAAGCAAATCTTTTATAACAAATGAGATATAAAAACCAGCCCAGCGCACTTCCAAGCCCACCATAAAAAATATCTCTTCCCTTTATATTGAAGATAATACAGAATCCAACGGAAATTACAAAGCAATAAAAGCATTCTAAAAAAACTTGTATAAACAATTCTGTCACCTTCTCTTTCGTTATAATTTTAAACCAAATAAGGAAAGCACAAGAAATACACCTACTGCTGTTCCAGCACCACTGATAAACACTTCCGCCAGACGTGCCAGTCCTGAAATTAACTCATTGGATATCAAATCACGCATACAATGTGTTAATGCAACCCCCGGCACTAAATTCATGATTAGAGAAATAATCATGATGTCAAGCTGAAAAGGGTGAAACGTAACATAAGCTGTACATAGCAAAACGGTAATAACAGCACTTGTCACCATATTTATGATAAATATATTTGTCTGAATTTTTCCTCCAAACCACTGAATTGGATGCACTACAACTCCAACTGCTCCACAGATTAACGCTGTGGTCCATGTTCCTTTAAAATAAAGACCAAAGAAAAAAGAGATTACAACAAAAGTAATTGTTGAAACCCAAAATGGATATGGCTTTGCTGCTTTTATTTCTTTTATTTTTCCCATTACGGTCTCATAATCCATACACTGCCTGCAAATGGATCGTGACAAATCATTGAGCGCTACCACTTTGTTTAAATCCGTCGCACGATCACTAACACGCTTTGTTCTTGTGCATACCCGATCTCCATCTACAACCGTTACAACAATGCTAGTTAAAATTGCAAAACAATCTGCATCATGGTATCCATATGCATTTGCAATAAAACGAACACATTGTTCCACTCGATATATCTCAGCACCGTTCTTGAGCATAAGATAACTAATCTCTGTGGCAATGTTCACAACCTGTTCTTGTGTCATGTACTTCCCTCTTTTCTATCATTCCCTATTGTAAACATTACTTAGGAATTTTATCATGTTTTACGCTATTTACAATAAAAATTCCCGTACATACGCAAATCAAACTTATCAAATAACGAAGTTTTAAAATATTTTCATGTAGTACCAGTCCTGATAAGAGAGTTCCAGAAACCGGTATCACAAAATTGTAGATACAAATCTTACCTATATTGTTATAAGTCAAAAGCATCGTCCACAAAGTAAATGAAATAGCAGAAAGTAAAGCAAGATAAAGTAAAACCATGCTTCCATGTAATGTAATCTCATGAAGGCTTCCACCACACATAATTCCTGCCAGTATTAAAATTCCACCGCCCAAAGTCAGATTATATGCGGTAACAACCCAAGACTCATCTTTCTTCGTTGCCTTTTTGGATATCACCGAGCCAACTGCAAACATAAGTCCTGCTATCATAATAAAACCTTCCCCATCAAGAGAGAATCTTGTACTTCCCTGTCCCAATGTAACAAAAATGACTCCACAAAAACCAATTACACATCCAACCCATTTTCTTAAGGTCATTTTATCATTCGTGTATACAAAATGTGCTAAAATTGCAGACAAGAATACATTGGTTGAGTTTACAATAGAGCCATTCGTTGACGTGGTATTAGACAACCCAATATAAAAGAAGATATATTGAAATGTCGTTTGCACGATTCCAAGGGATACTACGTTCTGTATGTTATCTTTGTGTAAGGAAGGTAATTTTCTATATATCAGTAAATATCCCACTAACAGCATTACTCCCGACAAAAAGAATCGTACTCCAGCAAACAACAGTTTATCACTTACTGAAGTGGTAATCTGAAAAAGCTCATAACCTATCTTTACGAATGGAAATGCGCTTCCCCACAAAATATTGCAGAAAACTGCAATAATAACAACCCATACGGGATTCGTAAGTATTTTTTCACCTTTCACATTCATTTCCCCTTTGCATATATAGTTTTTTAATCGTTACTATGATACTCTACTTTATTAACTCTTTGCAATAGATTATTTTTTATAATTCTAAGGTAACGCTCGGAGAGAATTTCTTAGGTATAAAAAACGCCCAGACATAAATGCCTGAGCGTTTTTAGGATTATTTTATTATTGGATTATGAATTATAAAGCTCTCCTACGCAAGTACCGTTCTTACCAAGTTTTGTAGTCTGGCTTAAACCAACGAACTTGCCACCTTCTTGCCATAATGCTTCTTTGACGAAATCGTATTTTTCCTCATCCCATGTAGAGAAGTCATATCCTACTAATCCGCCTGTATCACCTGAGTTAGCATTGTAGCACCAGAATGTATGGTTAATCTTGTTATCAATGATTAATTGTCTTAAATATGTCATCCATTTTAAGTTTGGCTGTGTCATGAATCCACCCCATTCACCAATTAACAATGGTGCAATGTTGTCATCTTGGATGTACATCCAGTTGTCTCTCCAACAATCTTCATATAAGGATTCTAATGTATAGTCTCCCTTGAACCAGTCTTGTTCAAATACGCCTGGACCATAGTCATGTGGAGAGTATACTAATTTGTTCTGAAATTTACCAAGATCAACTGGGAAATCCTTAACGCCTCTTAAGTTACCGCCCCACCATGTTCCGTAGTATTCTTTTGGATTGGTTGAGTGGAAATCAGAGTTATTTTCAACATCCATTGGATAAACTTCAATACCTTCTACCATAACTAAAGCGTTAGGATTGTTAGATAATACAGATGCTGCTGCCTTTTCAGCAATGTGTTTCCAGTTGTTAGGGTCTGTAGTGGAATCATTCCAAACAGCTCTCTGTTTTTCTTGCGCTTTTCCATGAGGTTCATTCTTTAAGTCATAAGCGATAATCGTGTCATCATCTTTATATCTGTCTGCTAACCAAGCAAGAGATTCAAGATACTGTTCTTCTGAAATTTTCTCTGTGTACCATAATGGAGCATAATGTCCAGCTGCATTAGTTTCTGCACTATGTATATCTAACATAATCTTAATACCTAATTGGTCACATTTATGAATTACATAATCAAAAATCTGTAAGCTGTTCATTCCAGCTAAATAGTTATTTACATAATCGTTATAGCATGGTTTTGGATAGACTCCATCTTCCCAATTTAAACATAATTCACTGGAAATAGGTACTCTTAAAAGGTTAAATCCTCTGTCTGCAATACTTTCTAATGCACTATTCAAATCACATGCCCATATACCATCGAAACAGTTTGTACCTGTATTATATCCGAACCAGTTACATCCTGTCATCCATACTTGATTACCATTTTTATCTACGATTTTGCTGCCATCTGTGTAAAGCCAGTCATCACCCTCTGCTGGTTTTACTGGGTCTTTTGATGGTTTCACACTAGGTTTTACAGAAACAGCTGGTTCACTAGAAACTGGTGCTTCACTTGTGATTACTGGCTCTGATGTTTCTGGCACTTCACTTGTAATGACTGGTTCACTTGTTTCTGGTACTTCGCTGCTTACTACTGGTTCTTCAGATTCTTCAGGTTCTGCACCCGTAACTAATTTACCATCTAATTTATAACTTACAATTGCTACGCTGTCTTCTGTTACATCACCTGCATTTTTTACAATAAACCCAAATGTAGTTGAAGTAGATTTTCCTAATGTTGCATTGGAATCACTTGGTTCTACTGTCATAAGACCAGTATCATCAATTGAATAGTCTCCGCACCATCCCTGGTTCATGGTAGCTCCTGCCTTGAACTGAAAACTTATTTTCCAGTCTGTTACGATTCCGGCGGTTCCGTTTGCCAAAGTACAGTTAAATTGCTGATAAGAAGCAGTTCCATCGTTCCATCCATTTCCTGTTTCAAATGATAATGAAAGTGTTGAATTTGTTACGGTAACAGCTGCTGCTTTAGGGCTGCCCACGTTAAACCCAAGACCTGTTAAGACAAATACAAAGCTTAATACAAACGCAAGGACGCGTTTTCTTGTTTTGCTTAGCATCTAATCCCCTCCCAATCGTTTTATTTGTATATAATTTATCACAGTCCCCAAAATACATCCACAATTTTGGTCGAAATGTATATTTTCATAACATAACTTGAAATTATAATAAAATTTCTTACAAATTTAAAATAACCTAGGCAACTTCTCCCCCTTTTGAAGTTACCTAGGTTTATATAACATATATACTTTTGGTACATACATTATTTTTATTATTTTACTTACAATCCTCTGATGGCTTCTGATTAAACGGACCCGTTAGACAATCTACCATTGTTCCTGAATAATCGCCTTTTAAATGCAGATACTGTCCACTCTTCGTAAATGTAATTGCATACAAATACTTTTTCTTCTCAGAACGGAAGTTAAGATTCTTTCCAAAGTTCTCAATAAAGTTATTCAAATTCTTAGGAATCTCATCAAATGAGTTCACGCACATCTGAAATGTAATGGAATCTGGCTGATTCTTAATATATGAAAACTCAATCGTAATCGAATTCGCGTTAAGACAAAGTTCTAAAATTGTCTTTGTTGGAATCTTGTAAGCAAAATCCTCTAACAGACTTTGTACCCATTCGCAAGAATAACCAGATACTTGATTTCCCATACAATATATCCATGTTGTTCCTTTTAAGTAGTTGACACCATAAATACTGGCATATCTTATTCCTCTATTATTTAAAATTGGGAAATTTACCTTTAAACTTTCTGGTGAATTCTTTAAAGCAGCCATCTTCTCAAGCTTTTGTGGCAAATGGGATGCACACATAATACCGATCGACTCAATTCCGACCGCAACGTTAAATTCAATCATATACCCCAAAACAGGTACAGTTTCCAAAACTTCATCTATGTATTTATCTGCTGGCATTCCATTATTGGGTAATAGCTGATTCTCTACCGCGACTTTATAAGGATTTAACTGATTAAATATATCTGAAAAATGTACAGTAAGTCCTCTATGTTCTACCTTTCTAGTTGTCGTACCCAATACAATATTCGTACGAATATTACTTAAGCTTACCTCGTATGCTTTAATTATGCTGTCTAAAATCTGATTATCACAATTAACGCCTGCTAAACTAACCGCCTTGTTAATCGCTTCTTTCATCTCAGCAATGTCGTTCACTGGTACCTTATCTTCTTTGCTCCGGTTTGTATTGATTCCTAAATCGGATAAAAGTTTGAGCATATCACTACGAAAATAAACAGGTATCGTATCCAGAAAAGCGTTCAGCAAATCCTGCTCTTCAACCTCTGTGCCATTACGTTCCCTTGTTTTATCTTCTATTTCACGAACTAAGCTGCCACTAGCAATATTACGAAATTGAGATGGTGTCGCACGCATAGTTTGTTCAAAATAGAGTTTCATCTTTTCTGGCCAATAGATATCTTTTATTATTCTCATTGAATTATTA
Organism: uncultured Lachnoclostridium sp.; assembly: GCA_937903005.1. GTDB lineage: Bacteria > Bacillota > Clostridia > Lachnospirales > Lachnospiraceae > Clostridium_AI. The sequence continues at coordinate 8,848 of CALFNR010000068.1, forward strand.
TTTGTCCCCAACGTAAATTACATCTCCTTCACTTCTCAAATAAACGATGTACCATCCGTGTTGTCTTAATGCTTTTGTGTATTACATCATAATTCCACTTACTACCTTAATTTCCCCTTTATATTAAGCTAAATTCTTTATGTAAATACTGTACAATTAGACCAGCCGTTAGTTGAGTATAATACAGTAATTCAATGTGTTAGGGGTTCTTCCGTAAATTACATTCCCCATATAAAATCTGATAAGAACTTTCTTAAAATCAATTAGTAAGTAACCAATCTCAATTGATTAGACATTTCTATTTATCAATTGAGATTAGTCTATCATAAATTAGAAAAATATGCAAATGAAATTAGCATTTTTCTATACATATTCACCAAATAAATTTGTGTATATTTAAGTTCTATCCTGTCAATTTTCCATAAAATACTATAATTTATTATATTTTATCTATCATTGTTTAGGTTTTTTACTTCATTTAATTCAGACGCATAATCTTTAGATACAGCATATGGATTTCTCCTTAACAATCTTCCAGCATGTTTTCCCAATCGGATTTTTCGCAAATCTCTTTTCGTAATGAATATTAAAAGTTTTTCTTTCATGCCTTCAAACTCCATCTTTACTTCATTGTGCTGCATACCTTTAACTTTCCAATCGAATTGTCCAGCTGCTTTTTCTACTACCTCAAAACGTTTCTTCATATTCTCAAGTTTTCTTCCAAAGTAACCAGTTTCATCATCCTGTCTACTCTCAACCATCTGTTCCAATTTTTGTTTCAGATTCTGTGTTTCATCATCTATCACAGCAATCCATACATCCAGGCGTTTTTGTAATTTCTGTACCTCTTCGTTATTCTGCTTGATATTCATAAGTATTTCTTTAATATCTAATGCATCACGTATGGACATTGCCATATCAAATGACGCAATGATAGTTAGAAATACTGTCGTAATTTCCTGTACTAACCGCGGTATTGCCTTAACCCATCCTGCAATTGGTACCTGTATAACATTTACGAGCAAAACAGAGGCAACTCCCCATGCAATGGAACTAGATAAACATATATGTCCTTTATAGTTAAATCTTTGGTTACTGTAATCCCAATAACGAACTTTAAATAGAGCCTCCATAACGACTCCCGTCAAGTACTCCAATACCGTAGCGCCTATCATGCCCACAATAAATGTTAGTATTATGGAAGTATCAACGGGAATTGTTACAAGTAATATTGTTATGGCACCAAATCCGTAAATAGGCAAAATTGGGCCATTCATAAATCCACGATTGGTAAATTTTCTTTTGCGTACTGAAACGTATATCGTTTCCCAAACCCAGCCAATGAAACAATATATAAAGAAAAATAGTACCCACTGTATAATCGAATCTCTCAAAATTAGTATTCCTCCTTGTCCCACCCATTATATGACTTATAGTCATTTTTGTCACCCCATTTCCACCTATTCCATCATCTTCCATCGTTCAAATGTATTTTTCCTTTTTAAAACATGCAACAATTTCTTTGCTGTTCGTAATATATTATGAGGTGATTCAATGCCAGATTTACTTTCTTATGATAGAAATGCCGGTGTAGCTTATGCTGTTAAATGGGCTTTAAAACGTAACCCTGCGTACTATAATTTTGATAAAATAGGGGGGGATTGTACTAATTTCATCTCCCAATGTTTATACGCTGGCGCAAAGCGAATGAACTATACTCCAACCTTTGGATGGTATTATAATTCGGTATCAAGTCGAAGTCCTTCCTGGACTGGAGTTACCTTCTTAAACCGTTTTTTAAAGATCAATCAGTCAGCCGGCCCTCAAGCCAAGATAGTGGAGCGTTCCTTAATTGTTCCAGGTGACATTATACAACTGCAGGACCAATATGGGAAACTCTATCATAGTTTATATGTTCTCTCCGTTGGTGACGACATTCAAATCGCAGCCCATGATGATGACTCCCTTTATCGCCCACTTAGTACATATACCTATGCTAACGCTATTTTTCTGAAAATTACTGGTGTTGGCCGATAATAAAAGCCCTGGAGTTTTTTTACTCCAGGGCCTTATAACAATTCTAGAAGTAAATTAATTCTTCTTTCGGTTTTGATGTTCTTTCAATTGAAATTGGATAGAGAACAGGTCCTTTTCTCATATAATCTTTACAGAACTCATGACGAATTTTAGCTGTTACCATAACCCAGTCACGATTTTGTAAATCATTTACTATTTCATGATATTCTTTCCCGCCTTTGCAGACAAAGCCAAAGAATGCAATATCATCTGCACAACATGTCATAGCAAAACGACCTGGGACAAAAGTTCCTTTGGCAAATTTTTTACTCTTGTATACAAGCCCCTTAAAACGAACTGTTTTGCCATCATATTTTTTAGGTTCTTCCATGGCATCAATATACCAAACGCCAAAATCAATATCATCTATCTCAACCACGTCAGCATCCAAATCAAATGGCAGTTCTTCTTCTACTTCTAATGGTTTTCCACTCTTTGTTTCAAAATACACTGCTGCACGTCGATTCACAGCCTTTATATTTCTAAGGTAAGAAGCGCCTGGTGTATCATCCTCACAACGGTTAAATATAATCATATCTGCGTTTGTGAACTCTTCCATAACTAAAGAACGCATATTGTTCAGATACAGTGGAAATGTATCCGCATTGATGATATTAATTACCTGTACGATTGTCCAGTCTTTTGGCAAATCCATATTCATCAGTTCTTCTAATTTCCACATGCCATTATACTCTATCAGTACACGATCTGGCTGATATTTCTTCTTAAAAGTTTCTAATTTTTGAATAGTCAAATCTTCTGGCTCATCAATTACTTCTAGGGAAGTGTTTACTTTCTTTAAGAAACTTTCTTCGTACTCTACTTCTCCCTCTTCACAAGTAATAAGGAGAGATTTTTCCGTACTTGTGAATTCTTCACTTTCTAATGTTTCTTTTAAAAAAGTTGTCTTTCCGCCCTCTAAAAAGCCAGCAACTACATAAACTGGTATTTCCATTCTAATATCCTTTCAAACTCAAGCTATACTAATTGAAATAATTCCTCTAATCTGTGGGTATCAAGGTTTGTCCCAATTACACATAGACGTCCTGTATAATCTGGATTACCTTCACGTAATTCATATTCACCTGGAACTAAATCAAAGTAAATCCAAGTTCCATCTTCATTTGCGACCATACCCTTAGCACGTAAAATAATACCATACTCTTCGGATTCGGATAATTTCTTTAAAGCAGCTTCGATTTCAGCCTTTTTGTATTTATGAGGTGTTTCTGTACCCCAGCTTGTAAATACATCGTCTGCATGGTGATGGTGATGATCATGGTCATGTCCACAACATTCATGATTATGATCATGAGCATGATCGTGATCGCAACATTCGTGGTCATGATCGTGGTCATGGTCGTGTCCGCAGCATTCATGGTCGTGATCATGGTCATGTCCACAGCATTCATGGTCATGGTCGTGATGATGATGTTCATGGCTCTCTGCTTCCTTTTTTAACAGTTCATCTACCAAAGAATTCTCTTTCTTCATTGCAGCAACAATTTGCTCACCTGTGATTAAATCCCATGCAGTTGTGATAATAGTAGCTTCTGCATTTACTCCTCGAATTAGTTTTACAACTTGTTCTAATTTATCCTGACTAAGATTCTGGGTTCTGCTTAGAATAATCGTAGATGCATGCTCAATCTGATTATTAAAGAACTCACCAAAGTTCTTCATATACATTTTACATTTTCCTGCATCTGCAACAGTCACATAACTGTCTAATTCAACCTGTGATAAATCTTTCTGCACATCTTTTACTGCTTTGATAACATCGGATAATTTTCCTACACCTGATGGCTCAATAATAATACGATCTGGTTTAAACTTTTCTAATACTTCCTTTAGGGATTTTCCAAAATCTCCAACTAAGGAACAGCAGATACAACCTGAGTTCATCTCTGTAATCTCGATACCAGCGTCCTTTAAGAAACCACCATCAATACCGATTTCACCAAATTCATTTTCGATTAAGACAACCTTTTGTCCTTTATATACTTCATCTAAAAGCTTTTTGATTAATGTTGTTTTTCCAGCTCCTAAGAAGCCAGAGATAATATTTATTTTTGTCATCATTAAACCTTCTTTCCTATCTGCTTGTTCATATCAATAAATTCTACCACTTTTTCAACGAACTGGATACCTTTTTCTTAGATTTTCTGATTATTTCTATTTAAATCTTTATAAAACCGCTCTAAGGCGCATTTTTTTATCCAATCATATTCTTCAAATTTGCAAAGGGCACCTGGTACATCGTCGTATACTTTCCAGTACCCACAGAGCTTATATTGCTGACCTTTATGTTCGATGAATCCTTTCACATCCCAGACCGGATATCCCAAAAACAAGCCAACTTCATGTGGAAAATCAGAACCAATTGCCCAATACGTGTGCATTTTTTCCTTTAATAAGTCTATTTTATCTTGAATCTTTGTAAGTGATGTATATTCTGACAACATATCTGAATTTTTAATATTTTCAAGTTCGTAGACTAATTGTTCTTCCTGATAACAAAAAAGCAAATAATAAAGTTTTGTCTCTAACAGGATTTCCATACTACTATCATTTCGATAACTTAATGCACCAGTTTGAATATACTCATTCATATCAAAGTTATGCAGATGATGTTTCCAGACTGTCATAAGCCCTGCCGGCTTTTTTTTTGCCAAAACAGGTGCAGCACAATTGGCTAAAATATATTGTAAGTACGTTTCGTTGCTATAAGTATTATCCATATTACGCTGCTCCTAATCCATTAGATTTACTCCTGTATTATCTAATAGAATAACCGCTATTTCGTTTATTATGCAAAAATTATTTAATAGTATAAGTGCTATTCTTTCTTTTGTTTCAATTAATAGTCTCTTGATTGATAAAATAAAACACCTGCGAAACATAAAATCATTCCGCAGGTGTTCCAAACTTGCTTTACTATAAACGCCTAATTATTTTACAACTCTTACTTTTAACACTCCGTCAATTTTCTCTAACTGTTCTACAAGATGAGCACCAGAGGCAGAACAGATATCAAATACGCTATAAGCATATTCTCCACGGCTCTTATTCACCATGTTTTCAATGTTAATGCCTTCTTCTGAGAAAACCTTAGTAAACTGTGTTAACATATTTGGTACATTTCTATGATTTACTGTAATACGTCCTTCTGTTTGGCATACACCTGCGTCACATGCAGGATAGTTAACGGAATTTTTGATATTACCATTTTCTATATAATCCATTACTTCATTAACAGCCATAATTGCACAGTTATCTTCTGATTCAGCAGTAGATGCACCTAAATGAGGTGTTGCAATAATATTCTTAACACCCTTAAATGCAGTACTTGCAAAGTCACACATATATTTTGCCACTTTACCTGATTCTACAGCTGCTACCATATCTGCTTCAGAAACCAAAAGGTCTCTAGCATAATTTAAGATAACAACACCATCTTTCATCATTGTAATTGTGTCTTTATTAATCATTTCCTTTGTATCATCTAACAAAGGCACATGAACTGTTATGTAATCACACTCTTTAAAGATTTCTTCTCTTGTTTTTACAACATGAATATCTCTTGATAAGTTAAGGGCATTTCCTACGGATAAGAATGGATCACATCCATAAACTTCCATGCCTAAACGATTTGCAGCGTTAGCAACTAATACTCCAATTGCTCCTAAACCGATAACACCAAGCTTTTTACCTTTAATTTCATTACCTGCAAATTTAGATTTTGCTTTCTCCATTGTTTTCTTTACATCTGCTTCGCTTTCATTTTCCTTCGCCCATTCGATACCACCAACGATATCTCTAGAAGCCATCAGCAACGCACAAATAACTAATTCTTTTACACCGTTGGCGTTAGCACCTGGTGAGTTAAAAACAACGATACCTTTTTCAGCACATTTGTCTAATGGAATATTATTAACTCCTGCTCCAGCACGTGCAATCGCAACCAGATTATCGGATAATTCCATATCATGCATTGCCGCACTACGAACTAATACTGCATTTGCTTCTGCAAAATCTTCTGTTTGTGTATAATTATCTGTTAGTAAATCTAATCCAACAGGTGAAATTTTATTAAGACAATTTACCTTTACCATAATTTCCTCCCGTATCATGCTTATTTATTCTCAGCTTCAAATTTTTTCATGAATTCTACCAAAGCCTCTACACCTTTCTTAGGCATAGCATTGTAAATACTTGCGCGCATACCACCGACTGTTCTGTGACCTTTTAGGTTCTCGAAACCAGCTTCTTTTGCTTCTTTTACAAATTTTGCATCTAAATCTGCATCACCTGTAACAAATGGAACATTCATTAAAGAACGATCTTCTTTACGTACTGTACCTTTAAATAACTCACTCTGATCTAAGAAATCGTAAAGAATCTTAGCTTTCTCTTCGTTACGTTTCTTCATTTCTTCTAAGCCGCCCATTTTCTTAAGCCACTTAAATACTTTACCACAGATATAAATGCCATAAGCAGGTGGTGTATTATATAGTGACTGAGCGTCTGCATGGATCTTATATTGAAGCATAGTTGGTGTTCCTGGTAATACATCTTCTGTGATTAAATCTTCACGAATAATTACGATTACAACACCTGCAGGGCCGATATTTTTCTGTACTCCACCATAAATAATGCCGTATTTAGACACATCAACTGGTTCTGATAAGAAACAAGATGATACGTCTGCTACTAAAGTCTTACCTTTTGTGTTTGGAAGTGTCTTATATTTTGTACCGTAAATTGTGTTATTTTCGCAAATATAAACATAATCTGCGTCTTCGCTAATTGGAAGATCGGAACAGTCAGGAATATAGGAAAATGTTTTATCTTCTGATGAAGCAATCTTGTTTACCTTACCGTATTTGCTAGCTTCTTGATATGCCTTTTTAGCCCACTGGCCTGTTACTATGTAATCTGCTACCTTATTCTTCATTAAATTCATTGGAATCATCGCAAACTGCTGTGATGCTCCACCCTGTAAGAATAATACTTTGTAATTATCAGGGATCTTCATTAAATCTCTTAAATCCTGCTCTGCTTCCTTGATAATATTGTCATAAGCCTTTGAACGATGGCTCATTTCCATTACAGACATACCTGTACCACGGTAATCAAGCATTTCGTCTGCTGCTTCTTGTAATACTTCTTCCGGTAACACTGCCGGACCTGCTGAAAAGTTATAAACTCTTGCCACTGTTTTGTTCCTCCTTTTAATCTTCCACAAATAGCATTTTTTTCTATATTATATGCTATTATAAGTCTATGTTTTTTTTTAGTCAACCTTATTTATCCATATGCACTTTTAAAAGTCGTCTTCTGTCATAACCTGATCGATTGCGGCACCTGGTGCTACCATTGGCCACACCTTGTCATCACAGTCAATTACACAATCAATTACAACTGGAACCCCAAGTGATATTGCCTCTTTGATAACAGGTTCTACCTCTTCTTTTTTCGTGATACGATACGCCTTTGCTCCCATAGCCTCTGCTAATTTTTCATAGTCAACTTTATCATTTAAAATTGTATGAGAATATCTCTGTCCATAGAACAACGTTTGCCACTGCCTTACCATACCTAACACACTGTTATTAAATATAACTTCGATAATCGGTATATTGTATCGTGTAGCTGTTGCAATTTCGTTCATATTCATACGGAAACATCCATCCCCAGCTATATTAAATACAGGCACATCTGGATTGGCAACCTTGGCACCAATACTTGCACCTAAACCGTATCCCATAGTTCCTAAGCCACCTGATGTAATAAATGTTCTAGGTTTTTTGAATTTATAATATTGAGCTGCCCACATCTGATGCTGCCCAACTTCTGTCGAAATGATAGCATCTCCATTGGTTATCTCTGATATTTTTTCTACAATGTATGGACCAGTTAAGCAATCCTTGTTATAACATAATGGCATCTCTGCTTTTCTTTTCATTACATGGGCAATCCAATCACTATGTTCTTGTTTTTCGAGCTTCTTGTTTAAAATGTCAAGAACAAGCTTAATGTCTCCGATAATACTGTAATCTACTACAATATTTTTGTTAACTTCAGCAGGATCAACGTCAATCTGAAGGATCTTGGCATTAGCAGCAAACTTGCTTGCATCTCCAATGACACGATCTGAGAAACGTGAGCCCACAACAATCAGTAAATCACACTCTGTAACACTAAGGTTCGCTGTTTTTGTTCCATGCATTCCAAGCATTCCAGTATAATAATCGTGATTTCCGTTAAATGCTCCTTTTCCCATTAAGGTATCTGTAACTGGAGCATCGACCTTTTCTACGAATTCTAATAATTCCTGTCCTGCATTAGCAATAACCGCACCACCGCCAACAAAAATCATAGGTTTCTTTGATTCATTGATCAATTTTACCGCATCTGCTACTGCACTTTCCGTAATAGTGTCACCAACTCTTCCGATAATTGCAGGAACTTCTTTTACATATTCTGTTTTTGCTGCTGTAACATCTTTTGTAATATCAACAAGAACAGGACCTGGGCGACCTGATTGGGCGATATTGAATGCTCTTCTTACTGTATCAGCAAGTTTTTCAATGTCCTTTATAATAAAACTATGTTTTGTAATTGGCATTGTTACCCCTGCAATATCAACTTCCTGGAAACTGTCTTTTCCTAAAAGTGCATTCGTTACGTTACAAGTAATTGCTACCATTGGTACACTATCCATATAAGCAGTTGCAATACCCGTAACCAGATTGGTTGCTCCTGGCCCACTTGTCGCCATACATACACCAACTTTTCCAGTAGATCTCGCATATCCATCTGCCGCGTGGGAAGCCCCCTGCTCGTGTGATGTTAAAATATGTTTAATCTCAGGGTGGCGATATAATTCATCATAAATATTTAAAATTGCGCCGCCTGGATACCCAAATATGGTATCCACGCCTTGCTCTTTTAAACATTCTACTAAAATCTGTGATCCTGTTAACTGCATGTTTGCACCTCTTTCATAAGTCTTTTTCGTATCCCTTATTTAACCTCTAAAATTGCGCCTCGATTACCAGATGTAACCATCTTTGCATATCGTGCTAAGTAACCAGTTGTTACTTTAGGTTCTCTTGGGGTCCAAGCAGCCTTTCTCTTGGCCAGCTCTTCGTCTGATACAAGTAATTCTAGTTTGTTATTTGGTATATCAATTGAAATGATATCTCCCTCTTCTACTAGAGCAATTGGACCACCAACTGCTGCTTCTGGAGAAATATGTCCGATGGAAGCTCCTCTGGATGCTCCTGAGAAACGTCCGTCTGTGATTAGTGCGACAGAAGAACCTAATCCCATTCCCGCAATAGCTGAAGTAGGATTTAACATTTCTCTCATACCAGGGCCGCCTTTTGGACCTTCATAGCGGATTACTACTACATCACCTGCAACGATTTTGCCACCTTTAATTGCCGCAATCGCATCTTCTTCACAGTCAAATACACGAGCTGGACCTTGATGTACCATCATTTCAGGAACTACTGCGGAACGTTTTACAACACCAGAATCAGGAGCTAAGTTACCTTTTAATACAGCGATTCCACCTGTCTGACTATAAGGATTATCAATTGGACGAATCACTTCCGGATCTTTGTTCACAACATTTTTAATATTTTCACCAACTGTCTTTCCAGTTGCCGTAATTAAGTCTAAGTTTAATAAATTCTTCTTGCTTAATTCATTCATAACAGCGTACACGCCACCCGCTTCATTTAACTGCTCCATATATGTATAACCTGCTGGAGCTAAATGACATAAGTTTGGAGTCTTTGCACTGATTTCGTTGGCAATATCCATATCTAAATCAACACCTGCTTCATGAGCAATTGCTGGTAAATGAAGCATTGTATTGGTAGAACATCCCAATGCCATATCTACTGTTAATGCATTCATAAATGCTTCTTTTGTCATGATATCTCTTGGACGAATGTTCTTTTCTAATAATTCCATTACTTTCATACCGGCATGCTTTGCAAGTTTTATTCTTTCTGAGTAAACCGCTGGAATTGTACCATTACCTTGTAATCCCATACCAATTGCTTCCGTTAAACAGTTCATGCTGTTTGCAGTATACATACCAGAACAAGAACCACATGTTGGGCAAGCTTTGTTTTCAAATTCTAAGACATCTTCTTCTGTCATTTTTCCTGCTGCATAAGAACCTACTGCTTCAAACATACTGGAAAGACTTCTTCTTTCGCCTTTTACATGACCTGCTAACATTGGACCACCACTGACAAATACAGTAGGAATGTTTAATCTTGCTGCTGCCATTAATAAACCAGGAACGTTTTTATCGCAGTTTGGAATCATAACCAAAGCATCAAACTGATGAGCAATTGCCATACATTCTGTAGAATCTGCGATTAAGTCTCTTGTTACTAAAGAGTATTTCATTCCAACGTGACCCATTGCAATACCATCACATACTGCAATGGCTGGGAACATTCTTGGTGTACCTCCTGCCATGGCAACGCCTAATTTTACTGCCTCTACAATTTTATCAAGATTCATGTGACCTGGAACAATTTCATTGTAAGAACTGACAATACCAATTAATGGTTTATCCATTTCTTCCTTTGTTAATCCTAGTGCATTAAATAATGATCTGTGTGGTGCCTGTTGCATTCCACATTTTACTGCATCACTTTTCATAATTATCCTCTTTTCTATTCACCTAAAATATTTTTAACTAAAATGTCACCCATCTCTACAGTACCAACAAGTGTCTTGCCTTCCTGCATAATATCACCAGTACGGTATCCAGCTTTTAATACCTCTTTTACTGCATTTTCAATCTCATCTGCTTCTTTGTCTAAATCAAAAGAGTAACGAAGCATCATGGCCGCTGATAATACGGTTGCCAAAGGATTTGCTATCCCTTTCCCTGCAATATCTGGAGCAGACCCATGACTTGGCTCATATAAACCAAACTTTGTATCATTTAAACTTGCAGAAGCTAACATACCGATAGATCCGGTAACCATACTTGCCTCATCGGATAAAATATCTCCAAACATATTCTCTGTTAATATAACATCAAACTGCTTTGGATCTTTTACTAACTGCATTGCACAGTTATCTACAAGCATATGCTCATAAGTAACTTCTGGATAATCCTTAGCTACCTCTTCCACTACTTTTCTCCATAGTCTTGATGAATCTAAAACATTGGCTTTATCAACACTTGTTACTTTCTTTCTTCGTTTCATGGCAATGTCAAATCCACGTTTTGCAATACGTCTGATTTCATTTTCGTTATATGTAAGAGAATCATGTGCTGTCATCACACCATTTTCTTTCACTGTACTTCTATCACCAAAATACAATCCACCTGTTAATTCACGCATTATCATCATATCGAATCCATCACCGATAATTTCTTCTTTTAAAGGACACGCACCTTTCAGTTCATCATATAGAACGGCTGGACGAAGGTTAGCAAACAGATTTAAGGATTTTCTCATCTTTAATAATCCCGCCTCTGGTCTTTTATCTGGGGACAGCTTATACCAAGGTGATGTTGAAGTATTTCCACCAATGGATCCCATTAACACTGCGTCACTTTTTTTACATGTATCAATTGCTTCATCTGTTAAAGGAATACCATGCACATCAATAGATGCCCCTCCCATTAATACCTCTGTGTAATCAAATTCATGATTATACTTTTTAGCAACTGCATCTAATACTTTTCTTGCTTCGTTTACAATTTCTGGTCCTATGCCGTCACCAGGAATTAATGCAACATTAAACTTCATACTCTTTCATCCTTTCTATATATATGTAAATTTAGTAATTATATTTTCTAACGATTTTTCTATAGAATAAAGTGTCTTCGACACTCTCAACTCCCTTGCCCCTGTTTTTAGGGGCTTTTTTAACTTCTAGGGAAGGGCTCGCAAAGAACTTTCCTACTTAATAAAAAACGCCCTAAGCACTGTGCTTAGGGCGAATAAACATCCGTGATACCACCTAAATTCAAGAATTCTCATTCTTGCTCTCAGAATAATATTATCTATATAGCAAAGATCTTACCTCTTTGTAATCTGCATATTATCATCCATATAACGTTGGAAACTCCGTTAAAACCTACTAAGTAGCCCTGTTCAGTTTAAAGCTCAAAGGTTACTTCCAATATCACCTACCCGAAGATTTTCACCACCCATCTTCTCTCTTTGCTTTCGGTAATATGTACTCCTCCTTATCACTGCTTCTATTTGAATATGTAATTACAGATAAGTATATACATAAATATTTTTCATGTCAAGAATGAAATATCATAACTATCACTTTACTACTTTCAGGTTAGCCTGATTTTCTTGATTTTCACAATATTTACAACAGCTTTCAATATAAAGACAAGACAATCTAGGATACTTTTCCAACATTTCTGCTTCATCTAAATTATTTCTCATACAATCAAGAAATGCTGCTCGCTGCATATTAAGTCCATGATTCCATGTTTGCTCATCATAGATAACATATTCTCTAGCAAATATCTTCTGGTCAACCTTTTCAAAGAATTCTTCTGTGTAGTTTCCATCGCTACATTCATCAATTTCTGCAAAGTACTTGTCGTAGATGGAATTTGAATTGTGAGAGTAAAATAGAAATAGTGAAATTAGTTGAGATACTGTCTTCAAGTGAATGCTTGGGTTAGATAATGAATTCTCTTTTATTGTAATATCAAACTCCTCTAAAATTTTTCTCTGTAAATGCTGTGGTATCTTACTCGCTAAGCTATAAATCTTTTCAGAAATTACTTGTGGTTCTTCTTCTGTCATAAAAAGATAGGAACCATATGTAAGTAAACTCAGACTAAACTGTTCATAAATATTAATGTTATTTTGGTATTTTTGAAACCCTCTAAAACGCAATGACAATATTTTATAGTCTTCACTGGTTAACTGTAAATCACCGATTGTTCTTACCTTACCTTTTTTTTTGGCAATTGCCTCGGCTAAAGTATGTTCAATCTCTTTTAATGAAAGTGTAGAATCTAACATATTCATAAGCCCCCTCCTTTGTTCAAAAAACAAATACCATATTAAATCATTATTAGTTGCATGTCCCCATAAAAAGATATATGTATTTTTTCAAAAATTATGAGATATAAATTATTTACATTTTCGCAATTTCGTGTTATGATGATTAACGTTTGATGAGTAGCACAGATGGTTGCGCCTATTAATATCGAAAGATTTTAGGTGAGGAAAGTCCGAGCTTCATAGGGCAGGGTGCCGGATAACGTCCGGTGGAGGCGACTCCAAGGATAGTGCAACAGAAATAAACCGCAGAAGTTTTCTTCTGTAAGGGTGGAAAGGCGAGGTAAGAGCTCACCGCCTTACTGGTAACAGCAAGGGCATATGTAAACCCCACTCGAAGCAAGACCGAATTTAAAGTAATACGGCTGCCCGTCGTGCTTTAGGGTAGGTCGCTTGAGCCTGGTGGCAACATCAGGACCAGATAGATAACCATCTAATACAGAACTCGGCTTATAGTGCTGCTCAACAGACTCTTATTGGCCTAATACACAAAACCAGAGTTTCCTATTTTAAAATTTTAAATAAGGAACTCTTTTTTTGTGCGCTTCTTACGTTTCCTATACATTAAATATGCTTCCACCTATAAATTCCCTTAGAATTGAATTATGTGGTACTTCTTCGCTGCTCACACAAATTACATAATCCATAAATTTTAGGAGTCGCTTTGCTTCTACATACTCAGGACAATCTCTTGGAATACCAAAAAGAATTGGTTCAACATATGGCTTTAAAACAGCTAGTTCATAAATCATTGCCGAATTAAACATAACATCTGCTTCTTCTTGGAATGGAAAAATATACTTTTCCTCACCGTCTCGTACAGACTTCCACATAGCGATTGTTTCCTTTGCTGACGTTCCCCTAGTACGTGCATCGCGAATCATTCGTCTTAAAAGTCTTTCATCTGTTGTGTGAATTCGATTATGCTCATCAATATTCAAAGATGTCAATGCGCTAATATAAATTTTAAATTTACTCTCTCGTGGTAATGAATACGATAACTTATCATTTAATCCATGTATTCCTTCTATTACAAGAATATCATTTGGACCTAACTGTTTAAAGTTACCTTTGTATTCTCTTTTGCCTGTTTTAAAATTGAACGATGGCAGTTCTACCTTTTCCCCATTTAATAAAGCTGTCATGTCCTCATTAAACTGTTCCACGTCAATTGCCTCTAAACATTCAAAATTAAAGTTTCCGTTTTCATCAACTGGCGTGTCTTCTCGATTAACAAAGTAATCATCAATTCCAATTGGATGTGGTTTTAATCCAAAAGTTCTAAGCTGTATACTAAGTCTGTGGGAAAATGTTGTCTTTCCTGAAGATGATGGTCCAGCAATCATAACAAACTTCTTATCTTTTGATTCAGCTATTCTAGCCGCGATCTCCGCAATTTTCTTTTCCTGCATTGATTCTTGAACTAGAATTAAATCACTCATCTGTCCTGCAGCTATTACGTCATTTAAAGCCCCTATTGTATCAACATCCATACTTTTTCCCCATTCATTCGACTCTTTAATCGTCTGAAAGAATTTTGGACGGTCTGTAAATTCTGGCAAACTTTCTGGCTCATTTCGACGTGGAAGCAACATAATGAAGCCTTCATCATACAAAAATAAGCGAAAATTTTTCAAACATCCCGTACTGTATGGCATGTAACCATAAAAATAATCTTCAAAGCCATCTAAATTATAAACATTTGCTTTAGATACTCTTCTGTAATGAAATAGTTTCTGTTTGTCGTACATTTTATACTGTTCAAACAAACCAATGGCTTCATCTGTATCTATAGATTTTTTATCAAAAAGTAAATCTTTTTCTACATATTCTCTCATCTTGTTTTCTATATTAAGCAGTTTCTCTTCCGTCAGCTTAACAGTTCCATCAAAATCACAATACAAACCTGAACCGATTGTATATTCTACAGAAATTTTATTGATATTTTCACGACCAATTTCCTGATATACGGCTTTTAACAAAACCAAAGTAAGCCCTCTTGTATATGTTTTATATCCAGCGTCCTCTCTTACCGTCACAAAACGAACACTGGCATCGTTATGTAGCGTTCTTCTAAGTTCTGTAAGCTTGTAATTAACAAATGCAAGCATAATTTCATCCTGACAGTCTTTCTGATAATCTCGGCTGATTTCCCAAAGAGAAATCCCTTCTGGATACTCTTTGGGAATACCATCTATTGTAACATTTATACTTTTTGACATATAAATCTACTCCTTATCTGAAAAATAATAAAGTCCCTTTTCAATCAGCTTCTGTTGTTCACTTAGTTCGCAAATTCGTTGTTCGTTCTTCTCTCTGTATTTCCGAAGATTATCTAAAATTCCCTTCATCTTCTTGGATTCCTTTTGCAAAAACTTATAAAGAATCTCATTCTTTTCTTCTAGCAGATACCTTCCAAATTCATATTCTACTTCTGTATACGGTTCTTCAGAACCTGGAACCGCCACTATAATATTATAATATTTTCCTTCATCAATTAACATTACTTCCTTGTTTATTTTCATGCCAATTGAATGAATATATTTTCTTAGTTCTGCTTTTTCAGTCTGTGGCTGTAGCACTAGGTGTTCAACAGATTCTAAAGCTTCTTTACCTTCTGCTAATATTTTCTGGATTAATGCGCCACCCATTCCCGAAATTACAACGGTATCAATCTCACCTTTTGTAACGGCACTTAGCCCATCTGAAAATCTAGTTTCGATTACATGTTCCAAACCACATGCTTTTATATTCTCTTTTGCCTTGCTTAAAGGACCCGTTCTAACATCCATTGCGATCACGTGTGCCGGTTTTTTATGTTCTGCCAAATAAATTGATGTATACGCATGATCACATCCTACATCGGCGATAGCTCCTCCTTCTGGTACTTCATTGGCTATAGCAAATAGTCTTTCTGAAAGCTGCATAAATATCTCCTAACTAGTCTAAATAATCTCTTAATTTTCTACTGCGGCTTGGGTGTCTTAATTTTCTTAATGCTTTTGCTTCAATCTGTCGTATACGTTCTCGTGTTACATTAAATTCTTTACCAACTTCCTCTAATGTACGAGCTCGTCCATCATCAAGCCCAAAGCGAAGCCTTAAAACTTTCTGCTCCCGTTCCGTAAGTGTTCCCAAAACATCTACAAGCTGCTCTTTCAACAAAGTGAAGGCGGCCGCTTCTGCTGGAACAGGAACATTGTCATCCTGTATAAAATCTCCAAGATGACTATCTTCCTCTTCTCCTATTGGAGTTTCTAAAGAGACAGGTTCCTGTGATATCTTTTGAATTTCACGAACCCTGTCAACAGATAAATTCATTTTCTCAGAAACCTCTTCTGGGGTAGGTTCTCTTCCTAACTCCTGCAATAACTGTCTCTTAACACGAATTAATTTATTAATTGTTTCTACCATATGCACTGGTATACGAATGGTTCTTGCTTGATCTGCAATGGCTCTTGTAATAGCCTGTCTGATCCACCATGTTGCATAGGTACTAAACTTATATCCTTTACGATAATCAAATTTTTCTACTGCTTTAATTAATCCCAAATTACCTTCCTGGATTAAATCTAAAAACAGCATTCCACGGCCAACGTACCGTTTCGCAATACTTACTACAAGGCGAAGATTTGCTTCCGCTAAGCGTTTCTTAGCATCTTCATCCCCCTGTTCCATTCTTTGCGCAAGATTTATTTCTTCATCTGCACTAAGAAGAGGGACTTTACCTATTTCTTTTAAATACATACGGACTGGATCTTCAACACTGACCCCCTCTGGAACGGATAGATCAATATTTTCTAAGTCTTCTTCTTCAACGTCATCTAAATCTTCTAAATCCGGAATTATATCTTCATCATCGCTATCTTCCGTCATTCTTAAAATGTCAATGCCATTATTTTCTAAATATGAATAGACTTTTTCGATCATTTCTGGACTTAATGTCATGTTTGAAAAGTGGTCATTTATCTCTTGGAACTCTAAAATATTTTTTTTGCTCTTCGCGATCTCTATCAGTTCTTTTAACTTCTCAGAAAACTTTGCCATATTATCGTCCATATTATTCATCCTCTTTTCTTCCTCCGCGTAGGTCTTATTATCTATACTAACCATCCTATAAAGAAATATGCAATTTCTGTAAATTTGTCTGCTGCTTTATGATCTCCTGCAACTGCTCTATGCTGGTTGCTCTGCTACTATCATAATCCAAGCTAAACTTCTTCACTTTATGGATTGTATCATTGAATGCTTTTTCCTTTTCTGCATGATTAATTTCTCCCACTAGACCTGTATTAAAAAGTGCTGCAATTTCTTTCTGTTCCTCTTTACTTGAGAACTGATTTAAAATGACAGCGGGTAATACTTTTCCATTTTCTCTAAACTGTTCGAATACTAACTCTGCTGCTTTATGATACATCTCCTCTTTAAAATCATCTGCTGTAATAATATCTTTTATTTTCTCGTAAATTTCTGGTTCTTCTATTAACCAAGTCAAAAGTATCTTCTGTGATTGCTTAATTCCATCCACTTCTTTATTTGGCTTAGAGCTCTCTCGATCTGCTTTTACTACTGTATTATACCGATTTATATTAGAAAGGCTTGCCCCATAACGGTTTACCATAGTTCTTAAATCTTCATAAGTGATATGGTACTTACGTGCAATTGCTTCAATATAGTTATTTCTCTCAATTTCATCTTCAAATGTACAAAGTTTTTTAGCTGTTTCCTGGAAAAACTTTGTTTTCTGCTCTGGATCTTCAAAATCAAACTCTCGTTCCAATACATCAATCTCAAAAAGGAAACTATTCATGGCCTGTTCAATTCGCTTTTGGTATTCTTCTTTTCCTAATGCTTTAATAAACTCATCAGGGTCTTTATATGGTCGCATATTAATTACCTTAGCAGTTAACCCCGCTTCCTTAAGAATTGGTATTGCTCGAAGTGCAGCTTTCGTTCCTGCCTGATCACTGTCATAGGTTAAATATACTTCTTCTGCATAACGTTTTATCAAACTTGCCTGTTGAGACGTAAATGCAGTTCCTAATGATGCCACAGCATTATTAAAACCTGCTTGATGAAGAGCAATTACATCCATATACCCTTCACATAATAACAATTTTCTCGTACGAGACTGCCTTGCAATATTTAAGCCAAACAAGTTTCGACTCTTATCAAATATAGGTGTTTCTGGAGAGTTTAAATATTTTGGCATCCCATCTCCCATTACTCGTCCACCGAAAGCGATTACTTTATTGTGTACATCTAAAATTGGAAACATAACCCTGTTCCAGAATTTGTCATGAGTACCCCTCTTCTCGTCATAAGTGAATAATCCCGATTTATGAAGAATTTCATCATCGTAGCCTTTACTTTTTAAATAACGGTATAAGTCATCACTATATACATTGGAATAGCCTAAACCAAAGTGTTTTATCGTCTCATCTGATAGTTCACGATTTTTTAAATACTCGTAAGCTTTCTTCCCCTGTTCTGTTCTCATCTGATAGTAATAATAATTGGCTGCTGTCTTATAAACATCATAAAGCTTTGTCTTTAAGTCGGCTTCACGTTTCACTACGCTTGAGTATTCTTCCGCTGGCAAGTCAACACCTGCTCTTTCAGCTAAATATTTTACAGACTCTACAAAAGAAAAGTTCTCATACTCCATTATAAAAGTGAATACGTTTCCTCCTGCTCCACAACCGAAGCAATAATACATCTGTTTATTCCTGCTAACGGAAAAAGAAGGTGTCTTCTCATTATGAAATGGGCACAAACCAACATAGTTACTTCCACTTCTCTTTAGCTTTACATAGTTAGAAATAACATCAACAATATCGCTACGTTCTCTCACTTCTTCAATGGTTTCATCTGGATAAAACATTGTGCCTCCTTCTTCTTACGCTGCTAATATTAAGAACAAAGTGCCTTCGACACTCTCAGCTTCTCTGCCCCTCAATCTTGAGGCAGAAGGCACTTTGCTGCGCCGAACGGATTAAGTGTCGCTGTTCTTTAGCAACTAACTTCCTTACCCGCTCGTGTGCATCCTGTGCCCTGTTTTTTAGGGCACTTTTTTTATTAACTAGGGAAGGGCTCGCAGAGAACTTTCCTAGTTAATAAAAAAGTCTCCCTTAATTTATATCATTCGACACTCGCGTCTATTTTCCTTTTTTAATTCAAAAGAAAATAATATTTTTTTAATAAATATTCCATACATCAGGAATCATAATTTCCTTATATTTACTAATAGAATAACGATCCGTCATCCCAGCCACATAATCGCATACAACTCGTTCCTTTGAGCAGAGTCCTTCTGCAATGGAAACCTGATATTCATCTGGCATACATTCTGGATGTTTACAGTAATATTCGTATAACTGCTCTACTAAATGTTCTGCCTTCTTTTCCTGCCCCTTTGCCTTTGGATTGGTATATACATTTTTAAACATAAATGCACGAAGCTCAACGATTGCCGTGCTAATTCCTTTTGACATAGCAATTTCATTCTTTCCTTCACTGTTATGAACCACATCATGTATTAACACATCCAGTCGTTTTCTGGTTGAATTGCCGAGAATTTCAATAAGTTCTTTTGGAATTTCTTCTTCGGTTATTATTTTTCCTCTTATTGCATCGTCAATGTCGCTGTTTACATAAGCTATTTTATCTGAGATTCTTACAATTTTCCCTTCTAATGTTGATGGCTTTCCTTTTGTTTGATGGTTTACTATACCATCCCTTACTTCCTTAGTCAAATTTAATCCCTGGCCATTTTTTTCTATGACCTCTACCACTCTTAAACTCTGTTTTGCATGTTCAAATCCATCTGGACAAATTCCATTTAAAGCACGCTCCCCTGCGTGTCCAAAAGGAGTGTGGCCTAAATCGTGGCCAAGTGCGATTGCCTCAGCCAGATCCTCATTTAACCGGAGCGCCCTGGCAATTGTTCTAGCAGTTTGCGCGACTTCAAGTGTGTGAGTAAGTCTGGTTCTGTAGTGATCTCCTTCTGGTGCTAAGAAAACCTGTGTCTTATGCTTTAATCTTCGAAATGACTTGCAGTGTAGAATACGATCCCTATCCCGCTGATAGCTTGGTCGGATATCACATGGCTCTTCATAAACATCACGTCCCCTTGTCTTATCACTAAACGACGCATAAGGACTGAGATGCTCATGTTCCCATTGTTCCTGACGTTGTCTTAGATTTAAAATCAGCTCTTTCCCCATAAATCTCTCCACCTTTCTCCAATTTTTCTTCTAAATGAGTATATCAGTTTCCACCTTCCCTAGATTCTTGATGCTATCTGGAAAAATAGTGTTGTCACTGTCCACGCAACAACTAATTGGAAAACAACAACAAATGTAGTCCATTTCGCAGATTTTAACTCTCGCTTTATTGTTGCAAGACTAGCGATACATGGTGTGTATAATAAGCAGAACAGCATCATTGCATATGCATTAATCTGCGTAAAACCTTGCGTCGCCAAAGCTGCCTGTAATGCGCGGGTTCCTTCTGCTGAATTAATATTTGTAATATGGAACAGTACGCAAAAGCTGGAAACTACTACTTCTTTGGCACTTATACCGGATATTAAAGACAATGCAACTTGCCATAAACCAAGTCCTGCTGGCCTCAAAATCGGAACAAGCCATACTCCAATAGAAGCACCGAAACTATTAGAAATATCTGTGGTAAGTCCATTTTGATTAAAATTCAGGATAAACCATACAATGATTGATGCAATAAAGATAGTCGTTCCCGCCTTTGTCAAATAATCTTTTACTTTATCCCATACATAAATACAGATACTTCTGCCATTAGGTGTTTTGTATTCAGGTAATTCGATTAACAGCGGATTGATGGCTTTATGCTTGCCAACCATTTTAAGTATAAGTGCTATAAGAATAGCAATGACTAATCCAATTACATACATCGAATATGCTGCTAACATAGCATTTTTTCCAAAAAACATCTGTGAAAACAGAACATAGATTGGAAGTCTTGCGCTACATGACATAAATGGTGTTACTAAAATTGTTCGAAAACGGTCTCTTTTATCTTCTAACGCTCTAGATGCCATAATTGCAGGAACCGTACAGCCAAATCCTAAAAGCATTGGAATAAATGCTCTGCCTGATAGGCCAAGTTTCCCCATAATTCCATCCATTACGTAAGCTACTCTTGACATATATCCACTGTCTTCTAGCAATGCAAGTGCTAGGAACAGAATAAAGATATTAGGCAGGAATGTTAAAATCCCTCCAACGCCTGCAATAATTCCATCCACTACAAGAGATATTACAACGTCACTTGCATGTAGCATCGTAAGCCCTCTTGTTGCTCCACAAGAGATCATATCAATAGCCCATTCAAATCCACCTTTTAAGTAATCACCTACCGCAAATGTTATAAAGAATACCACTGCCATAACTGCTAAAAAAATTGGGACTCCTAAGTAACGATTTGTCAGAATTTTATCAACTTTATCCGTAGATGCCGCTTTCTTCGCCTTGTTTACTAGAACTTCTTCTATAATTTCTTCTATAAAATCATATTTTTGATTGGTTATGTCTGTTTCATAGCTTCTATCTATGATCCCCTGGGTATCAATCGGATAGCGTTTCATTATTTCTGCATCCTGTTCTAATAACTTAATTGCGACCCAACGTTTATTCTTAATTTCCTTGAATTTCTTCCCAAGTCTGATTGTAAGCTCGTCTATCTTTGACTCAATTTCATCATCGTAAACAATTGCATATTCTTCATGTCTTGTATCAGTGCGATAGGAACCACTTTGGTTCATACCTCTATGATGATGTTCCAAGGTACACTGTTTTGTTTTCGATTTATGATGTGCAACTGTGTGCATTAAAATATCTAAACCAGTTCTTTTTCTTGCAGAAACTGGAATGACTGGAATTCCTAACATTTCTGGAAGCCTATGAAGATCAATTTCCATTCCTCTTTCTTCTACAATATCCATCATATTTAATGCTAAAATTACAGGTTTGCCCATCTCGATTAATTGCAATGTTAAATAAAGATTTCTCTCTAATGCGGAAGCATCTGCAACATCAACGATAACATCTACTTCATTCCCCATTATGTATTCACGAGATAATCTTTCTTCCATTGTATAGGATGTCAAACTATAGATACCTGGTAAATCTACAAGCTTAAACTTATGGTCGTGATACTTCATTGCTCCTTCTTTTTTTTCAACTGTAACTCCCGGCCAGTTTGCAACTTTTAGCTTAGCCCCTGTGTATGCATTAAATAGAGTTGTTTTCCCACAATTGGGATTCCCGATAAATCCAACATTTAGCTCTTCACTCATTATTCTGCCTCCTTCACCTCTAAGCCTGTAGCAATTTCTTTCCCTACAGCTAATCTAGAACCACGTACAGAGAAAATTACACTCCCGCTTTTCTTATTATTTAATACAGTTATCTTAGTTCCCTTTGTTAGCCCTAATGCTTGCAGACGTCTATTGGTTTCAAGCCTTAGTGATATATTTTCGACAATATAAGTGGCTCCTACTTTACCATTCACTAAATGCACTGTTTCTCCTTCTTTCATAATCTTATTTAATAATGATTATTTTTCTCATTATAAGCTACCATCATTATATTATATTACTATTTGAATGAAAAGAGCCTTACAAAAAAACTATGGTGTGTACCATAGTTTTTATGAAAAAAGTTCTAAATATTTGGCAAGTTGTTTTACCGGAATTTGCCCTGGAGCGGAAGCTTTGCCAACCGTTCCAAATGTAAGAGCTGAACCAAATACTTCTCCTGTTATCCTGCTCACAGCACCTAACTTAGCCATAGACATTGTAACTACAGGCTGTACTAATGATTCAGATGCCTTGTATGTTGCACTAAGCAATGTAAGCACATCTTGTGGAGATTGCGGCATTACAGCGATTTTTAAAATATCTCCGCCTGCCTGTTCCATCCTTCTTAATCGGCTCACGATCTCACTTTCCTCTGGGGTCTTAAAAAAATCATGATTTGAGACAATCACTTTACAGCCTGACTTATGTATTTCACTCACATAAAAATCTATCTTATCATCACTTGAAAATAACTCAAGATCGATTAAATCTACCAGTTTTGTTTCTGCTGCGAATTTATTTAATTCAAAATACTCTTTGTCGCTTAGCTCCTGTTCTCCACCTTCCTTTTGAGTACGGAATGTAAACAACAGTATTTTATTCTGTAACTGCTTACGTAACCCTTCCAATACTAGTAATATAGTATTCTTATCATGAGCAAATCCTGTGTAGTCCACTCTCCATTCTACAACTTCTACCAAAAGTGGTGCAATCTCTTTTGCCTGCT
This sequence comes from uncultured Lachnoclostridium sp., assembly GCA_937903005.1. Taxonomy (GTDB): domain Bacteria; phylum Bacillota; class Clostridia; order Lachnospirales; family Lachnospiraceae; genus Clostridium_AI. Next base: position 32,357 of record CALFNR010000068.1, read on the forward strand.
CAAAAATTTCTTCTAACGTTCTACCCGTAATAGGAACACAAATTTTAGGTTTTCCAGTTCCAATTTCTATTCCTCTAACTGTTACCATAGTAATCCTCCATATATTTTTACTATTAAAATCATATCAGAAATGCAAAAAAAATCCAACCTTAATTTAAAGCCTTAAATTAAGAGCTGGATTTTTTCTTTTCATTCTAGTATTTTTTACCTACATCAAAATTTACGAAGCTTATCTGCTTTCTTTGGTAGTTTTTCTTGATGCAAAAGCGAACAACAAGCTGAGTTTACATTTGCTTTTGTTACTTGATAACCCAATTTTCCAATCCCCATTGATAACATTTTCATTGAATTCTTCATAGACATTACCTCCTCAGAGTACTAAACCCTTGTTTCATGAGCAAACTAACTCTCAATTTCTTACACAACTATTTCAGATATAACATGATTTCTACTTTAAAAATTTTATCTTCATGTGTAATATTCATTGTACCATCATATTTCTGTACAATTGAATGTACATTATTTAATCCGATACCATGATGTTCCTTGTCTTTATGTGTTGTTGCTATCTTATTATCCATGTAAAGCACTTTGCCGTTGAATGTATTCCATACTGTTATAAAGAACAAATTTCGGCTGTACTTTAGGCCCAAGAAAATTTTTCTACCCTCCTCTATTTTCATATTTGCATTAATTGCATTATCTATAAGATTACCTAGAATTCCCACAATATCGAGTCCTTCAATATTTAGTTCTGTTGGAATTTTGATATCTTTTTCGAATTCAATACTTTTAGACTTTGCTTGTTCCATCTTGTAATTCAATATACTGTCAATTTCAATATTACCTGTTGATATAATGCTTTTATCACCATAAGACGCATCTATTATTTTATGTATATAATCAATTGCTTCCTCTTTCTCATTCCTTTTCACATAAGTTTCAATTGCAACTAAGTGATTTTTAATATCATGCCGCACAGAACGAACATTTTCATGAGAACTATTCATTACCTCCATCTGTTTTAGATAGCTTTCATTCTGTTGTTTTAACATCATTCTCTGCAGTTTATCTTCATAGTACTTATTCATTGTATCATACAAGAAAAATGTAATAATATTTATCCCTAGTAAAACAAAGACACATACTGTCACCATAGCTGGTTTTTCTGCTCCAAGAAGCAGCACACTCATGATAATGTAAAACGTTCCAAGTGGTATGAATACTAATGCCATCCAGTTGCTGACAGGAATATCTACTCCTTGCTTAATATGCTTATAGTTTTCAAAAACCAATACAATTATAAATGCTAATATACGACATGCAACCATTGCTGCAATAGATGAAAACTCAATTTTACCGTAAAAGTCATCAAATTTTAAGTATCCACAAAACACAGCACTAATTATCTCAGTACAAGCTATGGTTACATAGATTGAAAATACAGCCATCAACCTGTTCTTTATGTTTCCTTTATAGTTCAAAGCTAATAAATAAAACCCCATTAGACTAGATACAATATTAACAATCAACCGATTAAAGAAAATCATTACAATAGCTATAAGTCCATAAAATCCAATGTAGGAAATAAACTCCACAAACCAGACTGTTCTCCTTTTACCAAAAAACACTTTTAGGTATCTGTATATTGTATATACATATAAAACGTTAATAATCAAACACATGCTCTGATATCTACTCAGTAGCATTCGAGACACCATCCTTCTCTATCTCCAATTGCAATGCCCTTATTCGTTTTCGATTCATCTGACTTATAGGAAGAACTCTGTCATTCGATAACGTTACTTGTCTGTATTCAAACTTTACAATATAATTATAATTCACTAGATATGACTTATGGATATCTAAGAAATTATACTGTTTCACTTTTTCATACACATCGTCAAGTGTTCCGTAAAATGTACGGATATCTTCTGTAGTAATAATGTTAATCTTCCTATTTTCACTTTCAAAATAAAGTATGTTCTTAATAGGAACCTTATAAGAAGCATGCTTAAATTGGTATTCAAAATATTGGCTTCCCTTATTAACAATTCGAAGTGCGGTAGTAAACACACTGTAAATTCTCTCATAAGATACAGGCTTAATCAAAAAATTCAGTGGCCTAATCTGAAATAACTCCATAGCATAGCTTTCATTCCCCGATATGTAAACTATCTGTGTTATGTCATTCTGAAGTTCATTCCTAATCTTGTATCCAACCTCGACCCCACTCATCATTTCTAACTCTATGTCTAAAAAAATAATGTCATATTGTATGTCCTGATTTAGATATTTATATAATTCTTCACCCTTATAAAAAACATCGACATCTAACTGTTCTCCACATTGTTTTGCAATTCTTAGAAGCATTTCTTCTAGTTGTGAACATAAAATTGCTTCATCATCACATATCGCTATATGTAACACGACACCACCCATTTCGCTAGATTCTATCTTTGTTCATAGGTATATTATACCACAAATTATTGATAATGGTTAAATTTTTTTAAAGTTTTTTATATTTTTTATGATAAACAACCACTTATTTTATTAAAAATATTAATTATTATGACAAATGTCACAATGTACGCACACCATTTACTTAAATAGCTAATTCCCTACTTCAATTTCTAGTTCATTGATTTTTATTTAGTATAGTTTCCAACTCTTTTACTGTCTTGGCAATATAATCTGCACCTGTTTGTTCAAGTTCAAGTCCCTGTGCATATCCATATTTCACCCCAATGGCCTCTATGCCATATTGATGTGCTCCAATAATGTCAAACTTACGATCCCCTACCATTATCACTTTATTCTTATTCTTAACTCCTAGCGCTTTGCACGCTTTCGTAATTATCTCCATCTTATCGGAATTAGTTCCATCTAACTCACTTCCAATGATTACATCAAAATAGTTTCGTATTCCAAAATAATTACATATCTTTTCTACAAAAACAGTAGGTTTTGAACTAGCAATTGCAAGCTTTTTGTCCTTTATTGTTTCAAGCATTGGAACAATTCCGTCATATAATCCATTTTCTTTCCAGCCAATCGTTTGAAATCGCTCTCGGTACTTTTGTATTCCCTTTTCCGCCTCTTCGGGACTTAACTGGTAAAATTCTATGAATGAATCATACAAAGGTGGTCCAATGACCTTTTCCAGATGATCCAGGTTATCTTCATAAATCCCCAGACTTTCCAACGCATATTGAAAACTTTTTGTTATACCAAGTTTCGGTTCTGTAAGTGTTCCATCAAGGTCAAATAAAATGTAATCCCAGTTCAAGTTTTTTCCTCCGTTTCCTATTCACAATACGATGTCTTTTTCATAACTAGATTGTCTTTAATGCCTGTTCAATATCTTCAATAATATCTTCAACGTTCTCTATACCCACTGAGAAACGAATTAAATCAGGCTGTACTCCTGCTTCTAATAACTGTTCTTCTGTCATCTGTCTATGAGTATGGCTTGCTGGATGCAATACACAAGTACGGGCATCTGCAACGTGTGTTACGATTGCAGCCAATTTTAAATGATCCATGAAAGTAATACTTGCTTCTCGTCCACCTTTTAAACCAAAACATAACACTCCACACGTTCCATTTGGACAATACTTCTTCGCAATTTCGTGATGTGCATCTCCTGGTAATCCAGCATATTTTACCCAAGCAATCTTGTCGTTATCAGATAAATATTCCGCAACCTTTTGTGCATTTTCGCAATGTCTAGGTACTCTTAGATGTAAAGTCTCAAGTCCCACATTTAGTAAAAATGCATTCTGTGGAGACTGCATAGAACCTAAGTCTCGCATAAGCTGTGCAACTGCTTTTTGTATGTATGCCATCTTTCCAAATTTCTCAGCATAGACAATACCATGATAGGAATCATCTGGCTGTGTAAGTCCTGGGAACTTATCTTTATGAGCTAACCAGTCAAAATTACCACTATCTACAATACATCCCCCTAAAGCCATAGCATGTCCATCCATGTATTTTGTAGTAGAATGCGTTACGATGTCTGCTCCCCATTTGAATGGCTGACAGTTAATTGGCGTTGCAAATGTATTATCAACAATTAGAGGTACTCCATGGTTATGGGCTAACGTAGCAAATTTCTCAATGTCTAAAACTACTAAAGATGGATTTGATATTGTTTCTGCAAATACGCATTTTGTATTTGACTGAAATGCTTTTTCGAGCTCTTCCACACTAGCATCTGGGTCGATAAAAGTACACTCTATTCCAAGCTTCTTCATGGTAACACCAAATAAGTTAAATGTTCCACCGTACAATGCTGACGAGCAAACAAAATGATCACCAGCTTCACAGATGTTAAACACTGCGTAAAAGTTTGCTGCTTGTCCAGAAGCTGTAAGCATGGCACCTACACCACCCTCTAGTTCTGCAATTTTTCCTGCTACAAGATCATTGGTTGGATTGGCAAGTCTTGAATAAAAATATCCTTCGTCTTCCAAATCAAATAGTCTTCCCATTTGGTCGCTTGTTTCATATTTAAACGTTGTACTTTGTACAATCGGAATCACTCTGGATTCACCCTTTTTGGGATTATAAATTCCTTGCACACATTTTGTTTCGATTCTTTGCTCCGACATGATATTCCTCCTATATGTATTTTTTATTATAGCTATTAGGTATTATAATAGCAAATGTTGGTACTGAATGCAAGGGACGAGGATATTCCTTATTTTATAACTTGTTTCCACTTTGGAAATAGAGTAAAATGCATAGCAGAACCGCAATTATTAATGAAACGAGGGAATACATGAGTACAAATTATGGTTTTATCGTAAATGACTTATTGGAATGGTATGATAACAATGCTAGAGAACTTCCTTGGCGCAATCAAGCCAATCCATACTATACATGGGTTTCCGAAATTATGTTACAACAGACGCGAGTGGAAGCCGTAAAGGGTTACTTTGTCCGATTTATTGAAGCTCTTCCTACCATAAAGGATTTAGCGGAAGCTGAACCTGAAAAACTTTTGAAACTCTGGGAAGGTTTAGGTTATTATAACCGCGTTCGCAATATGCAAAAGGCTGCTATTACTGTAGTGGAACAGTATGGCGGAGAGTTACCTAGGGATTATAAAGCTTTGCTAAGTCTCTCTGGAATTGGAACCTACACAGCCGGTGCTATTGCTTCTATTGCTTATCAGATTCCTGTTCCTGCTGTAGATGGCAATGTTTTGCGTGTTACAAAACGTTTAACTGGTTCTTACGATGATATTATGCTGCCAAAGGTAAAAAAGGAATTAGAAAAGGATATGCTAAAAATTATGCCCGAAATCCGTTCTGGAGACTTGAATCAAGCCCTAATGGATCTAGGGGCAACCATATGCATTCCAAATGGAAAACCTTTATGCGACCAGTGTCCTCTAAGCCATAACTGCAAAGCATTTCAGGAAAATTTAACAGACGAGCTTCCTGTAAAATCTTCAAAGAAGGCTAGAAAGATAGAAGAAAAAACAGTATTTCTATTTTCTTGCAACGGCGAATACGCCTTACACAAACGTCTAGACAAAGGCTTATTAGCAAGCTTATGGGAATTTCCAAATGTAGAAGAATCCTTATCAATTCCAAAACTAGAGCGTTTATTGAGCGAACAAGGTATTGAAGAGTATGAGCTAGAACTTCTTGGACCTGGAAAACACATTTTCAGTCATGTGGAATGGCATATGATTGGGTATCGAGTTGTCCTAAAGAAAAAGGACTTAGATTTATTTGAAGATCTGGTGTGGGCAACAAAGGAAGAAATTGCAGACCATTTTGCAATTCCGACTGCTTTTAAAGGCTATACAAAACAGTTATAAAAAATTCCCGGATTTATGATGTCCGGGAATTTCTCTTAAAGTCACATTTTTAATTTGTAAATATCTGAACCCAATACGGCGTATTATTCACTACATAATATCCGATTCCGATTTTATTAAAATTGGAAGACATGATATTTTTTCTATGACCATCTGAATTCATCCAGGCATTCATTACTGCCTCTGGTGTTCTCTGTCCCCAGGCAATATTTTCTCCACAAGCATTATATGTGATTCCATACTCCCCTAGTACGGTGTAAAAACTAGTGCCATCTGGTCTTGTATGGGAAAATATTTCTACCGTTTCTTTTGCTCTATGCATTGCTGCACTTTCTAATTTACTTGTTGTCGTAAGTGAAGAAAGACCTGCTGCTTTTCTTTCTTTATTTACTAAATCGATTACCTGTTGCTGATAGGACTTATTGGTTTGAGTCTGATTGCTGATTTTTGCAGATACTATGGAAGAATTACTTCCATAATACTTTATAGAATTACTTACTGCATATGCGCGCACTTTGTAAAAGCAGGTTTTACCACTTGTTACATTATTGTCTGTATACTTTAAGTTTTTCGTAGATGCCACATATTCATATGTGCCATTCTTTTTAGCTGCACGATAAACCCGGTAACTTGTCGCCCTAGAAACCGTTTTCCAAGTCAAACTTATTCCACTTGCACTGGATTTGGCTGTTAGATTTGTTGTTTTCGACAGAACAGCTTTCACTCTTTTCACTGCAGAAAAGTTTCCATACGTATTCTTGCTTGCTCCCGTTTTGCAAGCTCTGACTTTGTAATAATAGGCAGCCTTGCTTGTTGTACTTGTATCTTTATATGTTAACTCTTTCGTAGTTTTTATCTTTTGGTAAGTTCCATCTTGCTTCGTTGCACGGTAAATCTGGTAACTTGTAGCACCATTCACTTTAGAATACTTCAGACTAACAGAAGATGGCGTACGACTCATAATTGTTAGCGTTGGTTTCCCTAAAACCGTAGCTGCATCATATTGCAAAGCCTCTTTTCTGACTGTCCCCACCATACAAGTGAAAAGAATTAGTAAACTTGTAATCCATAAACGATATGTTCTTTTAAAATGTTGCATTATATTATCCTCTTTCTAATAAGAAACTTTATCGGCCAAATAGACTCGTTTTTGTCTCTTATATTTACAATGTAACACATATTTAACATTTTTGCAATACTTTTGTAATAGTTTTTTACTTTTAACTAGTAGTTTCCAAATAAAAAAGGAAGCTAAAAACTTCCTTTATCGAAAGGTTATTTTTATCTTCCTTTTATCAATTCTTCTACAAAAATAGAAATTCAAATTAGTTGTTGATTAATTTGTCTTCGCCATTCCAGCTATATAATTTACGGATTTCTTCTCCGACTTTTTCTGATGGATGCTCAGAAGCTAATTTTCTCATAGCACGGAAATGAGCCTGACCACCTGCTTCAGACATATCTAATAAGAAGTCTTTTGCAAATGTACCATCTTGAATATCGGATAAAATTTTCTTCATTGTCTTCTTAGTTTCTTCTGTAATGATCTTAGGTCCTGTAATATAATCACCATATTCCGCTGTGTTGGAAATAGAATATCTCATTCCAGCGAAACCGCTTTGGTAGATTAAGTCTACGATTAATTTCATTTCATGGATACATTCGAAGTATGCATTTCTTGGATCGTAACCGCCTTCTACTAATGTTTCGAAACCGGCTTGCATTAAGGCACAAACACCACCACAAAGTACTGCTTGCTCACCGAATAAGTCTGTTTCTGTTTCTGTTCTGAATGTTGTTTCAAGAACACCAGCTCTTGCACCACCGATACCTAAAGCATAAGCAAGTGCTAAATCCTGAGCTTTGCCTGTAGCATCTTGTTCTACAGCAACTAAACAAGGTACACCTTTACCTGCCTGGTATTCACTTCTTACTGTATGACCTGGTCCTTTAGGAGCAATCATTGTAACATCAACATCCTTTGGTGGTACGATTTGACCAAAGTGAATTGCAAAACCATGAGCGAACATTAACATATTACCAGCTTCAAGGTTTGGAGCGATATCTTTCTTATACATAGCAGCCTGTTTTTCATCGTTGATTAAGATCATAATGATATCAGCCTGTTTTGCAGCTTCTGCTGCTGTATATACTTTGAATCCTTGAGCTTCAGCTTTCGCCCAGGATTTACTTCCTTCGTAAAGACCAATCACAACATTAACACCTGATTCTTTTAAGTTTAATGCATGTGCATGACCTTGGCTACCGTAACCAATAATAGCTACTGTCTTTCCTTCAAGTAAGGATAAGTTACAATCTTCTTGATAAAAAATCTTTGCCATTTTTGTTTCCTCCTAAATTATAATTATTCTTTTAGTGTAATGAGCGATTTGTCCCATCGCGCTAATCTATGTAGTCGGCAATATCACCAGAACCTCTTGTTAAACCTGTTAAACCAGTTCTAACGAGTTCTTTAATAACAAAACCGTCTAGCAGCTTAATAAATGCATCAATTTTATTCTGGTTTCCCGTTAATTCTATCATAAGGGAATCTATAGCAACATCAACTACATTGGCACGGAATATACCTGCAACTGATATGATGGACTGACGTTCTTTGGCATCTGCCATAACCTTTACTAAAACAAGTTCACGGCATACTGAATTATTATCTTTTAGTTCTGTAATTTCTCTAACATCCTCTAATTTTCCAAGCTGTTTTTCTATCTGTTCCAGTGTAAGTTCTTCCCCTGTTACTGCTACTGTTAATCGAGAAAACCTCGGATCCTCAGTTACCCCACTGGAAATGCTATCGATGTTATATCCTCTTCTGCTAAATAGACCTGCAATTCTGCTTAGCACACCGGATGTATTGTCTACAAGTAGTGATAAAACCATTCTTCTCATATTACGTATGTATACTCCTTTATACAAATTGCCCGACATTGGGATACATGATAGTTAAAATGAATCACAATGGGGCAACTATTTGCTTAAATCATATTACGTTAATTAACTAAAGCTATTGTAACAACTTGATTTTACTTTGTCAAGGTTAAGGATGTAATGACAGAGTCGAAGATAAAATCGGCTGTGTTCCACAAACTTTATATTGTACCATTTTCACGAAAAACCTCATTCGATTTTTTTTAGATGTTTACTGTATACCTTGATTCTTGTAAATATATCGCATAATTATACACAGTCTTCAACTTCTCCACCTGTATTTTTTCTCAAATCAAATATACGATTTTAATATCATATATAATATTACTCCTACATTTCTGCCTTGCAATCACTTTCAACTCTTTAAATTTGAAGTATGAGTAATATCGTGTACAAGCTACAAATTCTTCTAGTTGTTCAATGAATTTAAGGATATATTTACAATAATGATGTTTCTTTTAGTTAGTATACCGAAAAACAAATTTGGAACAGAATTCATCGAAATTTATTTTAAAGAGAATACAAGTCAATATTAATAACATTTTGTAATAGTATAAAATTGTTAAATTAAGTAAAACTTGACAATAATGAAAATATATGGTAATTTATAACATGAGTTAGAAATTAATTATTTAACTCATATTATAAATGCGCATTTTGTACAAATAAAAAAAGGAGATAGTATAATGAAAAGAAAAAGTTTAAAAAGTTTAGTAGCTGCTTGTGCTGCAGCTATGGTTTTCGCTGTTCCAGTATTTGCAGCATCTGAGTCATTAAATAATGGTGGTGCAACTTGGAAAGGGGGAGAGAATAGTGATGGCATTTTATATTCTCAAGTTCAAGATAATGCAGTTGATGGTATTAGGTATTCAGTAACAGTATGGGTAAAATCTGATAATGGCAGTAAAAGTGAAAAATCAGGTACTACAAATGGTGTAGGAGCTGATGGACAAGTCAAAGTTACAAGAGCTGCTACTCATAGTAATCCATTTGTTGCAGAAAAATGTGGATATAAGGATTTAGTATGCGTAAGTTGTTAGTACATATAACATATAGGAAATAAACTGTGTATTTTATAAAATTGCTGGCATCAAGGTGTCAGCAATTTTATATAAACAATTTTTATAGAGGTTAAAGTAAAGTGAAAAAAATATTTAAAGGAATAGGTTTATTAGTGTCACTATTTTCTATTTTCTTTTTTCTATTAGTTGTTGATAAAATGCTTTATGAAAATAATTCTCCTATATATGATATTTCATTAGATAAATATATATCGAGTCAAGAACTAAAGAATATAGCGGAAAGTGCAGATATCACAATTCAGTTAAAGGAATATAAAAAATCTAGTTTTGGTAATAGAAACATGGATATTACTTTAATTAATCCAGATGGTAATATGAAGCTAGGGAAAAAACCAAGTGTATTTCCTAATGAAAAAATAGTATATTTGGTTTTAAGTCAAGAGGATCAAAGAAAAATTAAATACTTTACTGTCCAAGAAAGGCAGTATAAAAAAATTAATCAACTTAATTTATATTTGAAAGAGAATGGATATGAAACATCTTTTGATATAGATGAGCCTGTAAGTCTTGAAGTGGGTATGCTTTTTTCATCACTAAATTTAGGATTCTTTTCTGTACTTGCAATTTTATTGATTTTATGTATATCAACATATTATGTTTCTCGATTAAAAGAAATAGGTATATTAAAATTATGTGGTTGGAGTAATGAAAAAATATCATCCAAATTATTAGTAGGTATGATGTTACAATTATATAGTTGGAGCTTAATTTTAGTTATTCCATTTGGAATATATGTAATACTTTCTGATGTAAATAAAATAGATGAATTTATTAAAATAGTTATTATGGTCGATCTATTTTTAGCTGCTATATTTATATTATGTTCAATAGTTGGAACGTTTTTCATTACTCATATAGATAGAGTGAACGCAATTAAAAGTAAAAAAAATAATCGAATACTATTTGGTTCACTACTAGTATTTAAAGTTGTTGTAACCATTTTGTTGGTAGTTTCAATGAATAATACTTTTGAGAATATTTTTAACTATAATGCTACCAATGAATCGGTTAATAAATTGCTGAAGTACAATTTCTATAGAATAAAGACAGCTTCTATACCAGAAAAGAATGTTTGGGATAAAATTGAGAAGGTAATAGGTCAATTAAGTGATGATGCACTTTATAATTATACTTCACCTGATAGTATTATTAATATTGATAAATTAAAAAGCTATAAAAAAGATAATAGATTACGAAATCTAGATAACTGTGCATATACAGATATGTCGTTTAATATGCTGAATTACATAAAAATATATGACGAACAAGGACATATTATTAAATCAAAAGACATAAGTGCAAATTCAAACGTATATTTGGTGCCTGAACATCTTAAAAGCAGTATTTCAGATGTTATGAGTTATTATGAGACTCAAGAAGATAAGAAGATAATATATATAAAAGATGGGCAAGTAGTAGATGATATTTTAATTCCTGGATATTATGTGTATGATTCCGTATTTCGCTTAGGACAAACAAAAAAAGTGCTATATTTAAATAATGGTGAAGTTCTTTATACTGAAAAAGGCATAAAAATATTAGAAAGAGAATTAGAGAAACTTGGCTTAGACAAAGGAAGCTTTTCCATAGAGCCAATGAGTATGGATTATAATATTTTTAAAGCCAATGTTCAGTTAGATATATGTGAATCCCTTTTTAAATTGATAATAAATTTTGCATCATATATTTTGTGTATAATTTCTATATGTATTATTTATTTAGAACTAAGAAAGAAGGAATTAGCAGTACATAAATTAATAGGAAAAGTTCCGATAAAAACAATTTCTAGATTTATAGTCTTGAATTGTTTAATTACTATTATTGCTACCGTATACGTAAATGCTATATTTTTAATTTTAGTAATTATGGAAGTTTTTATCTATCAAAATATGATTTATAGTTACATTAAACATAAAGTAATTTTAGCACTCAAAGGTGAGTAGTATAGGAGTTGAAAGAATAATGAGTTTAATAAAACTTAATAACATTAGTAAATCATATGGTAAACAAGTCATATTGAGTAATTTCAATTTAGAAGTGGAAAAGGGAGAATTCATCGGTATAAAAGGTGAAAGTGGAAAAGGAAAATCTACTTTGCTAAATATTATTGGATTATTAGAAGAATGTGATGGAAAGATATTTTTTGAAGAAAAATGTATCAGTAGTAATGATAATAAAAAAGTGCAGGCATTATTAAAAAATAGAATCGGATATTTATTTCAAAATTTTGCATTAATAGATGATCTATCAGTATATGATAATTTAAAAATAGTCTTAAAAAGATCCTCCAAAAGTGAAAAAATGACCCTTATACAGCAAGCTTTAGAGAAGGTAGATTTAAAAGATGTTATGAATAAAAAAGTTTATCAATTATCGGGTGGAGAACAGCAAAGAGTAGCTGTTGCAAGACTAATTTTGCAACAATCAGACATAATTTTAGCTGATGAACCAACAGGAAGTTTAGATAGAAAAAACGCATTGCTTATAATGGATTTACTTGAAAAATTTCACAAGGAAGGCAAAACCATTATTATGGTAAGTCATGATGAAAGTCTATTTGTGAATTGCTCTAGAATTATAAATCTATAGACACATAGGAAAAGAAAGGACTCAAAAAACAAAAATAGAGATAATAGTATACTTCTTTTCGCTACCGCTGCATCTCTTGCTTTGGTAATTTATATAACTTTCTGGTTCGTTAAATTTCTCTATTTCACCAACATTGTCCCGGTATGTTTATCCCTACATAAAAATACCCTCAAGAATTTATTCGATATACAAATTCTTGAGGATATTTTATTATTTACATACTTTTTAAGTCTTTTAATTCTCATCTGAAACAGGATTAAATATAAATTCACTAAGCGCCTGCTTATTCTGCTCTAAATCAATAGCAAGCACCGAAGCCTTATTTACTTTTTCATCCGTGTAAGAATTATCCACTGGTATTCTCATCTGATGAATTTCAGTAGTTCCCATAAATAAAACAGTTCTACCAAATCTAAAAATTTCATCATTAGACAAATCAGTCGTAATATACGGAAGTACCGTTTTCCCTAAATCAAACAGCTTCGTAAATGGCATTGCCTTTGCCTTGGCAAACAAAGAGGTCATAACATTTCTCTGACGCTGTGTTCGTTCAAAGTCATTATTTCCTACCTGCCTGATTCTTGTATAAGCAAGTGCCTGTTCTCCGTTCATTGTCTGAGGACCGGCAACAACGTCTAATACACTGCTCCGATGGTAGGCTGTTGTCAGGTATTCATATTCTTCTTGGTTTAAGTTTATATCTACCCCGCCAACTTCATCAATCAAGCTCTTAAACGCTTCAAAATCTACTAATATATAACCGTCTAATTTCATATTGAAATTATGTGCAATTGTTTCATATAGCAATTCCACACCGCCTAACGAATAGGCAGCATTAAACTTTCTTTGTCCATGTCCTGGAATCTCCACATACATATCACGCATTAATGAAGTAAGCTTTAATTGCTTATGTTTATTGTCTATCGTCGCAATCATAGTAGAATCTGAACGTCCCTTTTGAGACCACGTTGCACGCTTGTCAGAGCCTATTAACAGGATATTCACAATCTGGTCGTCTGATAATAAATCTTTGTCATCTAATACATTGGATAAATCAGAAGATTTATCACGCCCCATAGTGGAAAATGCATCAGTTACTTCATATTTTATTTTCGCTGAAACAATTCCCGATACAACAGCTATGAGAACAAGCATACAGCTCATGACTCGTTTCATTAGTTTCTTACGTCTTCTTCGTTTCTTATTCTTCAAATTCCTCTGTCCATTTTTCTCGGACATATACTCTTCATTACTCATACTTATCCCTTTCCCTATGCTTTCCTTGATTAAATCAAGAGAAGAACACCAATATTTCGTATTACTCCAGATTTCCAAAATTTATATCGAACAATTTGTATTCTTCGATTAACAAAGTTTTTCTCATGTAGTGTTGCAAAGACGTAGATAACGCGACTGATATCTTTTGGCAGCTCATTTTCAGAAAGCTTAAATAAGCTGGAAGCTTGCATTTGTGTCTCTAACAGTACTTGTTTCTGCCGTTTCCATGTAGAGGCTTTTTTAAGGACCGCATCCTTAGAAAATGCTGTACTTCCTACAACATTATTGGTGTGTTGGCGATATAACATGGTTGGCTTGTCCAGATAAATGATTCTTCCATATGCAGCTGCAACAATTCCAGCCCACCAGTCATGCATTCGGACTTTTTTCGGAAACTTTTTCAGCTTTTCAAGTAATGCACGGTTTAATAACATGGTACATCCCATCATTTTATTTTCCATAAGCATATGGGACAAATCAAGCTTAGACGTATCCAGTTTGCTGCTTTTATGAAAAGAATCCATAATGGTCTGCAATTGTTCATCTACTACAGTTGCATCTGTAAAAACTGTAATTGGTGTTTTTTCTCCATACTGAGCTTCTGCCTGCTTCATACAGTTTACAGTATCCTCTATCTTATTTGGCAGCCAGTAATCGTCTTGATCACAGAACATTACATAATCGCCTTGTGCTTTTCTGGCTCCGTCTAAAAAATTTATTGCGGCGCCTTTATTTTTCTCATTTGGTTTCCAAAAAATTTTATCTGGATACTCTTCCTGGTATATCTTAACGATTTCTTCTGTTTTGTCGGTGGAACCATCATCGCAGACCCAGATACGCCAGTTGTTCCATGTATTTTTGATAATGGATTCAATCTGCTCTTTTATATATCGTTCCCCGTTATACGTTCCCATAATGATATCTACTATTTTCATGGCTGCCTCCGTTTTACTTATTCCAATATGGTTTAAAGGAAGTCATTTTAAGCACAATGCTTTCTGGCAGGCTCTTATAATGACATCCAAATTTATACCCTAAAAATTTAAAACCGCTTGCAAAGAACAAGTCTACTAATTGGAGGTATTTTTTCTCCTCAATCATCTGGCGACTGGTTTCCTTGACTAATTTTACACCTTCTGGAACGGATTTAACAGACCCGAAAATTTCATTATATTGACTATGAGCAACACCAACATCAAAATTTCTTCTAAACTGCTGCATATAAGTATAATTGTGAGAGTGCATTACTTTGGCATCTTTGGAATATTTAATTTTGTAATCCGCCATAATCATGTGGTAAGCCATGATTGCATCTTCTGCGAAAATGGTTTTTTTCACAAAACCACCTAATTCATCATATACTGTTTTTTTGTAGACAGCACATACGTCAGAACAGAAAAATGCTTTAATTCCCATGGTTTCTAAATCTTCTTTGCCTTTCACAATATCCTTGTCAGGATAATTGAATTTTCTCGTATACTGCTCTAGCACATCGCCATGCTTTCCTGCGATTTGTCTTGCATAGCACAAACTAATCTGGGCATCCTCTTCAAATGCCTTTACCAGATTAGAGATTAAGTGACTATCCACAGGCACTGCATCTTGGGTCATAAACATGAGATAATCTGCATCTGACAAACTGGCACCATAATCTCTTGTTCCACCATGGTCAAACTCTTTCTGGCCAATCTGATATACTTCCACACCATACTTTTCAATGTAAGGTGTTACGATATCTTCTTTTCCTGAAACCGTTGTATTGAGTAGGAGAATACGATTTGGCTGCACACTCTGTTTTCTGATTCGCTCTAATAATAAGTCCAGTTTCTGATCTGGTAAATAAGTTGGTATGATAAGATCCAAACTATAATTCATGATGTTGCTCCTTTTAATGATATAACGAAATCTATCTATTCTATATTCAATAGTCTTTTTACTAATTTAACGGCTTCCTGAGCATCTTTCGAATACCCATCCGCACCGATTTCATCGGCATAATCCTGGGTTATAACCGCACCGCCAATAATTATTTTTGCAGACAGCTTTTCTGCCCTTGCTTTCTCGATTACCTTTTTCATTTCTGTCATAGTTGTTGTCATAAGGGCTGATAGACCGATAATATCTGCATTTTTCTCTTTGGCAGTTTCGATAATTAAATCGGTTGGTACATCTTTACCTAAATCGATGACCTCGAACCCATAGTTTTTAAGCATAAGCACAACTAGGTTCTTACCAATGTCATGAATATCGCCTTCTACAGTAGCCATAATGACTGTGCCAAGCTTAGTTTCATTTTCCTTTTTTAGCATTGGCTCTAAATAATCAATGGCAATCTTCATGGTTTCGGCACTGCTTATGAGCTGTGGAAGGAAGTAAATCTGCTTATCAAAGAGTCTTCCTACTTCGTTGATAGCTGGAATCAGCATGGTTTCAATCATTTCCTGTGGTTCTTTTCCTGCATTTAGGGCAGCTTCTACCAAACCGATAACCTGCTTTTTTCTGCCTTTGATAACAGCCTCAGCAATCTGGTCGAAATTTTTGGCCTTATTGTCTCCCTGTGGCTGTGCCTTTGATTCTGTTACAAGGGTAGTTGGATTTTGTGTCACCCTTTCTATATAGTTCACATCTGCTTCTTCCTTATTCATTAATAAATCCGTTGCACATGCCACATTCATTAATAAGCTTTGTGAAGGATTAGCAATTGCCATGGTAAGTCCTTCTCTTATTGCTAATGCCAAAAATGTAGAATTAACAAAAATTCTTTCTGGAAGACCAAATGAAATATTGGATAATCCACATATAGTAGCAATTCCTAAGTCATTTTTGCAATAGCGAATCGTTTCCAATGTTTCTAATGCCGCTCTTTTGTTGGCACCTACTGTATTTACAAGACCGTCTACAACGATATCTTTTTCTGTAAAGCCTTGGCTTTTCGCTTCATTTAAAATAATCTGAATGATTTCTTTCTTCTCTTCTATATTCTTAGGCAATCCCTCATCAGATAACGGAAGTAAAATAAACATTGCACCGTACTTCTTTGCAATTGGAATTAGCTTTTCAAACTTTTCTGTCTCCAGTGAGATGGAATTAATTAAAGCTCGTCCTGGATAAATTCGTAATGCAGCTTCTATTACAGGAATATGGCTGGAATCGATACAAAGAGGAAGATCCGATGCAAGTGTCAGCTCATTTACCACTTTTAGCATCATTTCCTTTTCATCTATTCCGTTCATTCCAACATTAATATCAAGAATATTGGCTCCATTGTCTTTCTGTTCCTGTGCAAACTGAAGTACCATATCCAGGTTACCTTCTCTTAACTCTGCCTGCAGTGCCTTCTTACCTGTTGGATTAATTCGTTCTCCCACTACCATGAAACGTCCATCCAGACCAAATTGCAATGTTTTACGTTCCGTTGTAAGAGCACGCACTCTTTCCTGATTCCTTGGAACTGGTTTTCTTACTCCAATTCGGCTAGTCATTGCCTTAATATGTTCAGGAGTACTTCCACAACAGCCACCTACGATAGCAGCTCCGGCTTCTACAAGATGCTCCATATGTTCTGCGAAAGCATCTGGCTGCATATCAAACACTGTTTCTCCATCTTCAAGATGTGGTAATCCTGCATTTGGTTTTGCGATGATTGGTATGGTAGCAACTTTCTTCATTTCCTGAACAACTGGAAGCATTTTATCGGGACCAGTGGAACAATTAAGTCCAACGGCACATACCCCTAAATTTTCAAGTACTACTACAGCAGTTGTTGGGTCTGTACCAAATAGAGTTTTGCAGTCATCGTTGAAAGTCAAAGTTGCCATAACTGGTAAATCACAAGTTTCTTTCGCTGCAATAACAGCCGCTCTGGTCTCCTGTAAACTCATCATCGTTTCTACAACAAATAAATCGACACCTGCTTCTACAAGATAACCAATCTGTTCTTTGTATACATCAATTAATTCTTCAACAGACATTTTACCAATTGGATATACCTGCTCACCTGTCATAGTGAGATCTCCTGCTACATAAACTGTTTGCTCTGGATATTGTTCTTTGGCACGTTTTACTGCTTCTTTTGACAGGCCTACTAATGTTTTGTTAATTCTTTCGATATCTTGTTCTAAACCATATTCTTTTAATTTAATTCGATTTCCTGTAAACGTTGGCGCATAAAGAATATCTGTTCCTGCCTCAATAAACTCCATCTGCAGTTCTATTAATTTCTCAGGGTTCTCAAGAATCCATTTTTCAGGGCATACCCCTGCTGGCATTCCTTTTCTATATAAATTTGAACCAGTTGCACCATCTAAGAAAATGACACGTGATTCTATCAGCTCATTCCATTCTTCTCTATTCATATAACGTACCAGTCCTTTCTCAAGTGCTTTTATTTTATTCTTATTTTATCCATAAAACTTACTCTGTTAAACGGCAACATAAAATAATAACCATCTGCAAACGTATGAAGCTTATCTATTATTTCACTGGCAATTTCTGCTCCTAGAATTTCAGCCTCTTCTCTTTCCATATCTGGATGATATCGAGCTACAATTTCATCTGGGACTCTGATTCCTGCTAATTCATTTTTCACAAAATTAGCATTTCGATAACTTGTAAATGGCATGATACCACATAAAATCTTTGTATCAACTTGTTTTCTGATTTCATGAATTCTCTCGATATCTTCTGGTGCATAGATAGGCTGAGTAAGAAAATACTTTGCTCCTGCATCTATTTTTTTCTTCATTCGCTCAACTACCTTATCAATTCGCCCTGCATAATTAAGAGCACCTCCATAGTAAATTGGTTCTGATGAAAAATGTTCCTGATTCATTTCTTTTGCAAAATTCATTAGCTGTATGGAATTATAATCAAATACACTGGAGATTGATGCTCTGCTTACACTTGGAACCGGATCTCCTGTTACAATTAAAAGGTTACGAATGTCGTTAATATATGCTCCTAAAATGGTAGACCGCATAGAAATCATATTACGATCCCTACAGCACAAATGAGGCATAACCGAAACCCCAACATCATTTGCAAGTTTTACGCTCATTAACACAGAATCAACGCGGCTTCTTCCTCGTGGAGAATCTGCCATTGTGATTATATCTACATTACGATCCTTTAAATACTGGGCATATTCCATAATCGCATCGTATTTTGCATCATATGGTGGGTCTAGTTCTACTGCAACTACTTTTTTACCCTCCTGCATTTTCTGATAAAATGCGTTTGGCTTCTCTTCTTTCTTAACCTCTTGTTCCTCTTCTGTCCAAACTTCCATTGCACTTGCTTTGACCATTGGCTGTAATGAGACTTTGCTAGAAAACTTTTCAATATATTCTGGTGTCGTACCACAACAGCCACCCATGATATTCACTCCAAGTTCTGCAATCTCGCTCATGTTTTCAACAAAATAATCTGCATTGTCCATAAATACCATTCGATTTTGGAACTGTTCTGGATATCCTGCATTTGGCATACAGACCGTATACTTATTACTTGGGAAGTGAAACTTCTTAAGCATTTGATACATATGTCCTGAACCGATTCCGCAGTTAAATCCTACAGCATCAATTTGTTCTATTTTCTCTACCTGTTCAAGCAAACGGTTTGCTTTGATTCCTAAAGCTGAATAACCGTTTTTATTCACACAAAAATCGGTTATGATAAAGATATCACTTTTTTCTTTCACATACTTGATGACTTCTTCTATCATAGTTAAATCCGCAAAAGTTTCAAAAAGAATTGCTGACATATTTTCTTCTATATAAATGTCGCACATTCTCTTATATTCCTCTATCACATCTTGTTTGGTATAGTCCGGGCTAAACGGTATGGGTCCAATATCTCCTGCTATAAATACTGGTTCCTTTTGTGACTTATTGCCTGCGAGTGCATCCCCCGCAGCACATTTCGCAATTTTACACGCTGCATGGATTAGTTTTTCTTGCTCCTCTTTTCCTATTTTTAGCACATTGGTATTGGCTGCAAATGTGTTGGTTCTAAGAAGCCTAGCTCCTGCTTTGATATACTGCTTATGTATGTTCTCAATTAACTCTGGTTCCTCTAAATTGGCGTATTCCGATACAAGCCTATCATTTCCCTTAAGCTGTGTATAATATGTCCCCATAGCCCCATCCGTAATGATTCTATGTTCTCTTAAATATTCCTGTAATTTCATGAAGCACTCCTTAACTTATTTTCTTATCTTTCTAGTATACATATATATATGGTTATTTACAATGAAAACTGTTCCCTTACTTGCTGTATTCTTCAATATATGCAAAAACATCATCCTTAAATTGATACCATGCATCTTCATTGTCCACAAAGTACTTTGGACATAACTTGCCTGTCACATCGTAATGTCTTATTATATTATCCTGTTTCAAGTTATATTCTCCACAAAGCCAGGCTACAAGTCTTACTAGCGATTGATACGTTTTCTTATTGAATTTCCCGGTTTCATCTGGGTGGCAGCATTCTATGCTGATTGTGTCTTTATTTCGCTCATTTGAAGCATAAGATATCTCACCTAACGGGATGCACTGAATCACTTCCCCATCCAATCCTATTACATAATGACTGCTCGCATAAGTTTCCTTGGTATCTTTCAGTCCTTCAAAATAATTCCGATTATTCTTTGCACTCGATCCTGGGTTGGCTGTGTAATGCACAACAATCCCTTTTACCCTTCTAAGCCTCTTCCCTGGTCTGGAATATTCATTTTTAGTCAGGTACATCTCTGTCACATCTAATTGACCTACCTTTTTTGTTGGAAACAATTTTCCAAACATTCCAAGTCCAGTTCCTCTTTTTTCAACTGTGGAATAAAGAAGTCCGTATATGATAAAGACAAATAAAATAATTCCACTTATTTTTAAAATACGCTCTAATGCATGTTTGTTCCTTTTTCCTCTTTTTTTACTCATTTGCACTTCCCCCACATCTCATCATCTTTGTAAGTTTCTTCCAATATCGTGAACAAAGTTTCTTCGACACTCTCAATTCCCATGCCCCTCAATCGTGAGGGAGAAGACACTTTGCCTCGCCGAGCGGGTGTCGCTATACTTTAGCAACTATTTTCCTTACCTGCTCGTATGCATCCAGCTCCTGTTTTTTAGGGGCCTTTTTAACTTATAGGGAAGGACTACTCGCAAAGGACTTTCCTATAAGTTAAAAAAGCCTGCCGCTAACTTTCGTTAATGCCGACAGGCTTTAAAGATAACTTCATTAATATTTAATTATTCCACAAATAGTTATAAAAAACAAGCGTATTTTTTATTCGCTCACTTTCTGAACCTTAATCATGTTTGTAGAACCTTCAACACCTAAAGGAACACCAGCTGTAATAACAGCAATATCACCATCTATTAAATGTCCAGCACTCTTAGCTTGTTCAAGTGCATGGTTAAATAACTCAAAAGTATCTTCTTTCTTTTCAATCTTAATCGGAATAACACCCCAAGCTAAGTTTAACTGACGTAATACTTGTTCGTTTACTGAACAGCCTAAAATTGGGCTAGCTGGGCGGTATTTTGATACACGTCTTGCAGTAGAACCTGACATTGTTACAGAAACGATTGCTTCTGCATTTAAGTCATGTGCTGTCATAACTGTTGCATGAGAAATAGCTTCTCTAACTGTTGCGTATTCTTTAGAACCCATAAAGTTAAAACGTTTTTTATAATCGATGTCCTGTTCTGTTCTAGCAGCAATTTTAGCCATCATAGTAACCGCTTCTACTGGATATTTTCCGGCAGCTGTTTCACCAGATAACATGATTGCACCAGTACCATCGTAAATAGCGTTTGCAACGTCAGAGATTTCTGCACGAGTTGGTCTAGGATTCTTCATCATAGAATCGAGCATCTGAGTTGCAGTGATAACCTGTTTTCCAGCTTTGTACATTTTCTTAATAATCATCTTCTGGATAACTGGTACTTCTTCACCTGGGATTTCAACACCCATATCACCACGGGCAATCATAATTCCATCAGAAGCTTCGATAATTTCATCAATGTTATCAACGCCTTCTTTATTTTCTATCTTGGAAATAATACGAATTGCATTACCATTGTTTTCACTTAAGACTTTTCTAACTTCAAATACATCTGCAGCTGTTCTTACGAAAGACGCTGCTACAAAATCATAACCTTTTTTACAAGCGAAAATGATATCTTCTCTATCTTTTTCACTTAAATAAGGCATGCTTAATCTTGTGTCTGGTACGTTAACACCTTTTTTATTTGATACAGGTCCTTCATTTAATACCTTACAAACGATGTCTGTTTCTGTTTTTTCTTCTACGATCATTTCAATTAAACCGTCATCGATAAGAATACGTGTTCCAATTGTAACGTCGCTTGGTAAACCTTTATAACTGATAGAAACAATGTCCTTTGTTCCTGCTAATTCACGAGTAGTTAATGTAAATGTTTGTCCTTTTTCAAGATACTCTTTCCCATTCGTGAAATCTCTTAATCTGATTTCTGGTCCTTTTGTATCTAAAAGTGCTGCAATTGGACGTCCAACTTCTTCACGTACTCTGCAAAGTGCATCAAATCTTCCACCATGCTCTTCATAACTACCATGTGAAAAATTGAATCGTGCAACATCCATTCCTGCTTCGGCAATTTGCTTTAACACTCCTGGTTGATCTGTAGCTGGTCCTAGGGTACAAATAATTTTTGTTTTTCTCATTGACTTCTGCCTTTCTTTCTAGTATTTAAATATAAATAAACAGCACGTTATAAGATAATTTTGCCCCCATATTAAGCTTTTTATTTTCCAAATCCATAATTACAAATTACTTCTAGTGAATACACTCCCTTGTTTTGTGCTTATTTGCTTAATTATATCAGGCGTTATGCGTTTTTTCAATATGTTTTATCAAAAAATCTTTTACGAAAAGACTACAATTTTCTTTCCGTAACAACAAATTTTATCTTTCCTTCCGTTTCCTTATTAATGCTCATTTGAATATTAGCATCACCTTCCATATCGCTCTGTAACTTACATGATTCTTCCAGAGGCTTATCATTGCTGACTTCTTTCTCCCACAAATTTTTCTCCCCTGCATCTTTTACATCCAGCTTGCAAGTTCCTGTGCTTAATGTTACTTCCCAATCAAACTGATAAACGTATCCTTTTTTCATCGCAACCTTTTCTTTAATACAGTTATATTTTTCTTCATATTCTTCCTTAAAAAGATTGTACTGAATATTCAATACTTCTTTTTCTTCATTCTTGTTTTGATTTTTAATAAAAACTGCAACTCCTGTTATAATACCAAGAATAACAATTATGCCAATAAATAAACGTTTTTTATTCATTTTTTTACATCCTCCACGATCTTTCCATCCGATAAAGTTATAATACGCTTTGTTTTACGTGCCACCTTTTCATCATGAGTTACTATAATAATTGTTTTTCCTGCATCGTTTATCTGTTTAAAAATCTCCATTAAGTCATCGCCATTTTTTTTATCTAATGCCCCAGTTGGCTCATCTGCTAAAATAATACCGTTACTACTTGCTAATGCTCTTGCCAATGCAACTCTTTGCTGCTGTCCGCCTGAAATATGAATCGGCAGTTTTTCTTTCAAATCAGATATTCCCAACATTTCCAGTTTTTCCAGTATAATTTTCTTTCGTTCACTGCGTCTCATGTTTTTCGCTAATAACGGAAGTTCAACATTTTCGTATACAGAACAATGTTTCATTAATGCAAAATGCTGAAAAACAAAACTTATCTTTTCCTTTCTTACGGAATGCAATTGTATCATTTTCATATTATGTACTTGAATTTCATCTAAATTATATTCGCCTGATGTAAGAGTATCCATACAACCAATAATATTAAGTAATGTAGATTTGCCAGACCCAGAAGCTCCCATTATTGCAACATATTCCCCATCCTCAATTTTTAATGAAACCTGATCCAAAGCCTTTGTTTCACAATTACCACTTTTATATATTTTGCATATATTATTTAAACAAATCATTACTCATTCCCTCCAATCAATTCAACAGGCTTCATCCGTCTTAATATTAGAATTGGCAATATACTTGCAATCACAGTTATCATAAATGCAATGAAAACGATAAATGGCAAGGTCAATCTAAAGTGTATGCGTCTTAATAAAATTGAAAAAGCTCCATATCTGCTTTTTAAAATCAAATATGTTCTTAGTAAATATGCAATGCATACTGATACAAACATCATATAACCGTTCTCAAAAAGCACTTTTAATGATATATCTCTGCCAGACAAACCCTTTGCATACATAATTCCATACTCTGACTTTTCTAACAAAATAGACACTAATGTTGCTGAAGAAATTGATATTACACTAAACAGAATAAAAATAACCGCCATAAAAATTGAGGTATCCAGATTCTTTTCATAGGACTGGGCATACTCATCCAAAACGTCTTTCATAGGTATCGCACTAACTGACACTCCTAGCTCCTTGGCTTTTTCTGCAATACTGCCCTTTATCAAAGTCTTGTCTGCATCCTTTTCAAGCAAAATATAGGAAGATGATATAGTACATAATGTTGTCATAATATCTTTGCTTTGTCGAATCTCATCTTGTGTCCTGCAAACTATCATTTTGTAGTTCAAACAAACTGTATCACTGCCTATAGCATCCACATCTCCATACCATCTTTCTCCCTTTTTTAAGATTCCAGTAACCTGATACTTTTTGTTTGTCTCTTTGTTTGTCAAAACTGTCCCCACTGGAGCTACTTCTCTATAGCTATATCCCACTAAGACTGGAGTAACTCCATTCTTTATTTGATTTTGAAAATCTTTTTTCCCTTTCAGCAGTTCCAAATTGCATAATTGCTCTAAACCTGGTGTCACATAAACAGCGTCTGTTACTCCTAGCTTTTCCATTTTGAATGTATTTTTGAACCCAACTCTATTCACATCCATATAGTCCTTATTCTTTTCTAATTCCTGAAAGTACACACTTGTTTCATCATAACTTCCAGCTGCCCTGACTCCATCTATATGAGTAATAGAATCTACCAATTCATTTATGCTTTTTACATATTGTTCTGTTTCTTCTGTATAATTAATTCGTAGCATTAATGTTCTTTCCTGTCCGTATTGCAGCATATTCCCTAATTCCATATTATGATAAACATAACGAAACATATTTGTTGCCATTTGGTCTACCAAGAAAATGGAACACATACAAACTAAACAAACAAGATAAATCTTCCATCTCACTTTACTCATGGAACGAATTGTAATTAAAATAACATTTCTTATCTTCATACTCTTCTCTTAACTCCTTCCCGATTTAATCGCCTGGGCTGGAGCAATTCGAATAATCTGCCAGACTGGAAATAGTATTATAATAACAGTTGTTACGATGGTAAATACAACCATTAATAAAATCTCTTTTATATCAGCCTTAATAACATACCCACTTGCATATCCAATTATTTTTGAGATACCCAATTGCACAAAATAGCATGCAGTTCCTGCAAGCACACAATTAATCAGCATTTCTCTAAAAATATCTTTTACGAGTTTAAAATTACTAAATCCAAAAGCTTTTTTTATAGCGACTTCTACTCTACGCTGTTCGATCCAGAATTCTGATATAATCACACAATTAGCAATACTAAATAAGTAAATAAATAAGACAACACTAGCCTCTGTATTATTCATTGCATAGGAAAGTGCATCTACATTATTATCTCTTTGATAAGCTGCAATTTCAATTGCAGGTGATTTCCGTATTAAATTTTCTTTTATTTCTTTATATGCCTCATATGTATTTTCCGATTCACTATTCATAACCAATTTAAAACTGTTCATTTCTAAAATATGCTTTACCATTTTTGAATCAAGACATTCACCGTAAACCATGATGTTTGCATTGCTATCCATATTCCTTATAATTCCTACTACCTCATACTCTGCACCACTTAAATTTATGTACTCTTTTCCATCCTTATCTACAACATACTCCTGTAAGTTACTCCTAATTGCCAACACTGGCTTTCCTTCTTCTATTTCATCAGCATTTGGCATTCTTCCCTGTTCCATTGCTAATCTAGGTTTCACTTTTTCTTGCATGACAACATCAATCCGTACATTTCCTTCTACACCATCTACATATCCTTCTGATACAATATTTATAT
This sequence comes from uncultured Lachnoclostridium sp., assembly GCA_937903005.1. Taxonomy (GTDB): domain Bacteria; phylum Bacillota; class Clostridia; order Lachnospirales; family Lachnospiraceae; genus Clostridium_AI. The sequence goes on from CALFNR010000068.1 coordinate 58,261, forward strand.
TCACCTTTTGTTTTGACTTTAACATATTAAAATCCATTTTGGCATTGTCAAGATTATCAATCATTACTTCCGTTGTTTCTAAATACTGCATCTTACGATTCTCTTTTGTATCTTTCGTTACTTGCTTGTAAATAGTTAACCCATCAAATAACATTAAAAATGCAATGATTAATCCAACAATTAAATATACAGTAGATAATGGGTAACGGAAAACTTTTTTTATTTTCATTAGTTAATATGTTCTAATCTATTTCTTTTTTATTAGTCAACTTCTTTTAAAGCTTTTACTGCATATTCGGTTGTATGTGATTTGTTATCAATGGAATGACGACTTTGATAACAATAAACGTCACTATAAGAATAAACACATTGTGCATAAGATGAGTCGCTGTCATATTTACTCATAGAACAGCTGCTTTTTGTTTTCCATAACTCTAATCTTACTGCTACTGGATAACTTCCACTTGACTTATCTGTAGTAGCTGTTGCATCATCTGAACCAAAAATCTGCCAATTGAATGAACAGTCCAAGTCTGCTGATGCTGATGTATCCTTGTAACTTAAACTAGATGATGCTGCTGATGCTGTTAAAGAACCTGCAGCTAACATTAATAAAAACAGGGACTCCCCCACGAACATTCCACGTAGGACAGTCCCCATTTTCTAATTTACTTCACTGTCACCTTAACCTTCTTCCACATACCATTCTGTGCAATCACATAAATGTAACAGCTTCCCTTCTTCTTGCCTTTCACTTTCCCAGTTTTCGTAACACTTGCAATATCACAGTTACTGGAAATATAACGGAGCTCACTTACTACAAGCTTCTTTTTCTTACCTTTTGGTAATACTGCTTTTGCTTTTATCTGTACTGCCGTTCCTTTCTTCACAGCCAGGCTAGATTTCTTCACCTCAACCTTAACTGGATTTGCATACTTGGATTTCTTTGAAATATTATACGTAAATACTTTATAAGAACTTCCAATTATCTCTTTTTTGCCTTTCACAATTTTGTAAGCATCAACCTTATACTCATACCACTGTTTTTCTGCTAACTTCTTCTGTGTATAAGTAAGTGTCTTTCCACTCTTAATTGTTTTTAACAGTTTAAACTTATTAGACTTCTTGCCTGGCTTATAGTTTCTGCCATATACCAGATAGCCATCTGCTTTTACCTGTTTGGTCCATGTAAGCTTGCATGCATTTTTGTCTGTTTCTGCCTTTAGGAAAATCTGGTTAATCTTTTTGTCTTCCTTCTTCACCTGCTTATTTTCTTCGACAACTACTCCACTTGAGCATTTGTATAGTTTTACTACATACTCACTTACATTCTGTGCATAAATTTCCTTATAATCCAAAATGTCATCTGCTGTCAGGTCAACGAAATTACCGTCCTCATCCAAAACATTGCCTAACTCATCTATGTAATAATATACTTTCTGTTTTTTCACTTTTGGACGTTTTGTAATCAGGTCTACAACTAGTTTTCCATTTGCGTCTACTAATGGTACTTGTTTTAGTACTTCCATCTCCTTGTAAACATTTCCGTATACAGTAGCACTAACTGTACTGAAGTTTCCATTGAGCAAAACATTTCCTACCTGTGCTCCTGTTCCTTCCAATAGGGTGCCGTCATTTACTCTTACTTTAACCTGATTTTTTGGATTTTCAGGAACGGCAAAAATGAACGTGTTAAGTTTTGACTGATTCAGTTCCTGATTCATTGTATAGGTTAATTTATTAATCTTTACTTTCTTCGTAACTTTCTGGCCATTTTCCTCAACCACCTTCTTCTGATTGCTGATAACTGGTTTAACTTTGTCCTTATAGAAGGATTCCATATTAATATGCTGTCCACTGACTTTTAACTCTGTCAGTTTAGCTGTGGACGCATTTTCATCTACTTCTCCATAAGTTGCAACACCAGAAGCTGCATCTTCCAGACAATAGCCTTCTAAAAGATCCTCTTGTGTAAATGAAACGACAACTTCTTTCTTATCTTCTTCTGCCACACGGATAATTCCATTGTCATCTTTGCTATTATCGAAGCATTGTTTCACTTTACTTATAATTTTGCCCTTTTGATTTTTTAATACCGTTACTACATTTCCATGTGTGCTGTTTACGAAGGAATTATTTTTAATGGTAACAACACAATCAACTTCCTTTTCCTTCTGTTCAATTCGAGAACTCATACTTTCATTGCTTCCGTACTTGTCAATCAGACTATGAATTGTAGTAGTTCCCATATTATCGGACTTGTCTTCCTCTTCTAGTTGGGAACCATCTGCATTTTCAACCCAAACTCTTGCATACAGTAACATGCCAGCAGACGGTATTTCATAACTGCTTAACCGTAAATCTTCTTTTGAGAACTGATTCTGCATCATTTCATTGATTTCAGGTTCTTCTAACGTACACTGGTAGGAATAGGCTCCTGCGTCCATTAGGGCAAATACTTTGTCATCTTGTATCGTAATAGTTTTTAATGGTTCCACATCTGCTTTTTCTCCTGAAAGGGTACATATATCAGGATTACTTTCGTATAATCCAATTACAACCTTCTTGCCACTGTGAACAAGTGGTACCGTTCCCTGGCTGCTTATATTCATTTCAATGGTTCTTGTCTTTCTATATTCTTCTGTAATGTGAACAGACTCTAATTTAATTTCTGGAATGTTCAGCTTAATTTCACCACTACATTCTTCTTCCATTGAAATGTTTCCTTGACTTTCAGCTACAATAGAATAAGAAATATCTTCTATTTTTCCCTCTGGCACATCGTAGGATGCATTTACAACGGTACTTTCTCCTGGCAGTAAGGAAACCGCAAACTCTTCTTCCTTTCCAGCTAAGTTAACTGTTATTTTATTAATCTTTCGGATTCCAGCATTTTTCACTGTAAATGGAACTGGTAATGTAAATCCCATTCTAACATCATTGGTATCAATAGAAGGTTTGGTTGCCTCTACTGCGCACAGTTTAAATTTGCCTACTGCTGACAAAAGATTGGTTACACCCACTGGTGTGTATACATTAACTCTTTCTGTCTGTTCCGTCTTCCCATCTTCTGATGTGGTAACATGCTCTAGTTCGTCTACTGTATAAGTAGATGGATCATTTTTATCAATCTCATAGTGGGTACTTTGAATTACTGCGTGTACATTGTCTTCCTTACTATATATTTCAAATGAATCAATGGTATCACCACTATCCATTTTTGCCATTTCCACTGGCTGTGATACTAAAATCCGATTTCCGTCCTGATAGAAACGTACTGCGGATAAAGTGTAGGCTGTATTTGGAACAAAGCACTGTTCCTGCTGCTTTGAATCGTCTTTTTGTTCTTTGCTTTCTGTCTCAACCCAGACAATGGATAAATCGTTGATTGTTCCATTTCCTGCTGGTTTACTAAAGCGGAAATTTGTTGATATTTTCTCTGCTCCAGCCTGCTTAATGCTTTCGATAAAGTCATCACATGGTAAACCTGTTTTATCAACTGCCTGTAAACGGATATCCTTTTCCATATCCAGTACGGCATCTTCTGACTTACTATCTTCCGCTTTTTCTTCTATTTTTTCTCTCTGTTTTTCGTTATACCATCCAAGGATAAATCGTTCTTCTCCATTCCACTTTAATGAGGTAACCTGTACATTTCTATCTGCCTGGTCATTGTTTGTAATACGGATGCAGTTTCCTAATGTACCGTCTGGATTAATGGTACTGTACATAACTTCAGAATCGGTGCTTATAGAATCGTCATCTCCTGTTTTTACCACATATGCTGCCATCGCAGTTCCATCTTCTAAAATGGCTGCTTCCAATGCACCTACTTTTCCTGTTTCCCCATTATACAAACAAATACTTTCACTCCATGTATCCTTTACCTTGTCATAAACTCTTGCATATACGTTATCACATACGTTAAAGTCAACTGGATTTTCTGTGTTGGATGACTGCACGTTTCTCCATGTTACTACTGCATACCTGTCACTGGAAGCAACTGCTGGCGAAATATCAGGGCTTGTATTTTCAGTCAGTCTTACGGTACTCCATTTACTTCCTGTCCATACGGAAGCATAGATTTCACTTCCATTCATCATCATGGACAAATCTTCATAAGATGCTTGTTTGTTTGCATCATTTTTCACTTCATTCTGGGATCTTACCCAAGCTGCAACGGAAAACTTGCTTGTTCCTGCAACTGTTAAGTTCGTATCCCCATAGCCCGTTCTTTTTGTTGTACGATATTTATTGATTACCTTTCCGTCCTCATCGTAAATAGGATCAAGCTCGCCATCTGCTCCTGGTTCACCTGTTTCATTATCCAGTTGATCGGTTACATAGGTTACTGGATCGATGCCATGCTTGTTAACATAGATACCATTTTCTGCTGTTGCATAGCTGGCTAATGTATCTTCTAGTTCTGTACTGTCAGAGTCAGAAAGAAATACCATTATGCTTCCGTCATCGTTGTATGCTGGCTCTGCAAATGTATAGGCGTTGGTCATGATTGTTTCTAATTGGTTCTTATATGTTGCATTGCCATTTCCAGCAACGCCACCTTCCCAATCTCTTTCGAAATTTTTCAGATAGTCTCTTTCTTCCAGACCTGCTTCCGTAGCTTCGATAAGCATAATTTCATCGGCAAGGGTTTTTACTTGGTATTTACGTCCTGCACCACTTGATGCATTCGACCAGTAGTCATTAATCTCATCCCAGTATCCTTGCTTAAACTCTTTTCCATATTCAATACTTGCAATGGTGGTTTTATAGCTAAAGAACAATACTTTAAGCACAAACCTGATTCCAACCGAACCTTTAATGAAAATAGTATTCCCAAGTCTTGTTTTGTTACTTTCTCCAAAGTTAACCATATTAAGCATTGCAGTCGTATCTCCTGCTTGGATTCTTCCAAATATACCAATTTTTATGGCAAAGAATTTTGCGTCTACTCCAATACCTGCAAATGCTTCTATTCCTACTGCAAGACCGATTCTTGTTAAGAAATCCGTTCCGTTGTTATCTTCTGTATAGGTAAATGCTACATTAACGTCCATGTTTACAGTTCCAAATAAAGATAAATTATAACAGAAAGGCAAAGGACCTACCATAGCAACTCCTCCAAAGAGTTCCTTCTCTAATTTTAGACCTGCATTGATACCTCCGCCAACAAACAGGAATCCCCATTCATCTTCCTTATCATCATAAATCAGGTTTCCCATTAAATATCCACCGTATGTCAACTCAACTGGACCTAATTTTCTCTTAAATGGATCCTTTTTCTCTTCCTCCTTCTTTTTCTCCTCTGTCTTATTATTGTTATCTTGGTGTTTTAGAGTATAACTTCCACCATTCTTCGTCTCACCTTTACTTACATTAGTTATACTTTTTTTCTCTTTATCGTATTGTTTCTTCTTTTCATTCCAGTCCTCACCAATCACATCACTAGACGACTCTGTGCTGGCATCTTCTCCTATCTGTATCACTGTATGGAACACCTTTGAATTTTCTGTTGGACTAATAATAATTGTAACAGGAACTCCCAAATCAGCTTCAATTCCATTCATAAAAATGGAGGCTGCTTTGACTTTCTTATCTTTTATAGATTTTCCTACAACACCTCCCACATCAAATCCATGTGAAAGTACAGACATGGTATCTTCTGCTGCGGCATTTATATTTTCATCGTTAACCTGATCAACATTAGATGTATTGGAACATGTAAATGTACTTGCAAGTTCTTTGACTGGCGCATCTTTTCGATTGAATACTGTCTTGATGGCTGTTTCTCCACTGGATTTTATTCCTTTCACCTTTTCTCCAGCAGGTGCTATCCAAGAGTTAATGTCACTCTTGTTCATGGTCCATGTTGTCTTAATTACAGGCATGTCGGAAAAAGGATAATCCATTACTTCGTTTACCTGTTTCACTGGCTGGAAGTCATCTGAATCCTGATAATAAACCTCATATATTTTACTATCTGGTTTTACTGTCCCCATTCCATATTCAAATTCAGAACCATTTCTATCTGTATACTTTACAAGTTCCCTCTTTACTTCTTCTCCCCAGTATAAGGTTTCTGTCACCAGTTCAGCTTTTGGATACTGGAAACTGATACCTACTGAATTCGTATCTCCATATACATTGGTTACATTTGAAAGTAAATTAGATTCCCTTTCATACTGGTAAAATTCCTGAGTATTAATAACTGGTTTGTGAATTCCGTTGTCCGCCTTACGAAGCTTTACATTTTCCATGCAGTTTTTCGCTAACAGATTATAATCCACACTGGTATCAATGGTAATAATCTGTGGCTCATATGCCTGTTTTACCTGTTCTGCATCTTCTTCCTTCTGGAATTTTAATTCTATTTTATATACAAGTTTATCAGCAGTTGTAATTCTACGATCTGTACTTGTTTCTTCCTCTTTGGTGTAGAACTGGGTTGAATCAAAATAGACTGTCAGTTTTCCACTTGCATCTGTTTTAAATTCTTGATCTTCTTTTCCATCCTTCACATGTTTGGAATCCATGCCAAGTCCAGCTGTATAACAATATTTATTATTTTTAAATACACCACCTCTTATCCAGACTGTCTTATCTGCATACGGTGCACCAGTTTCATCTGTAATATACAGGTCTGCTTTCGCAACACTAATCAGCATAAAATTATTAACTGGATAATTCTGTAGCTTGCTGATATCCTGTTCACCTGTTACTAAGTTGATGTTGGCAATTGTCCCAATATATGCTTCTCCATCTTTTTCAGAAAAACAGCTCACATCACTTCTAATTCCACTTGGTTCATATAGAGCAAGTTCTCCGTTCTCATCACTCTGTACACTGCATGTTTCACCATTTCCATTGACGTACTCAACCATTGTAGTTGTACCTGGAAGGAACTTAAACAGATAGAACTGGTCTTTTACACTCTTGGATGTAATGGTAATCTCACTGCTCATACCGGTTCTTACCTGAGTTGCCTTAATGACAGTTTCCCCATCACTTAATCCTACTGCCATAAAATTATCACTTGGTGAATAACTTACATAACTATATGATTTTATATTGGAATACGCTCCACCTTGCCGGTAATTCAATGTGGTTGGCGTTTTCATCTGGTCTACATTTTCTTTCTCATTATCTTTCTTAGACACTTCCCAGCTTATCTGGTCGGAAATCTGTCCCCATACATAATCTCCGTAGTTAATACTTACCACGGCTGAGAGATTGATATCCTTGCTAAGACTGTCCACAGATAGCTTTTCTCCATCCAGGCAAATAGTCTTTTTATCTTTACTTAACAATTCTTCAATTTTATTATGGTTATCTAATGTGGTTATATTTTTGTCTGTTATTCCTGATTTATTTTTTCCATTTACTGCATTCACCAGAATATCCAAAGCATCATGATTATACACATAGAACATAAAGCTGTCTGTTGATGGTACTTCCTGCCCCTTTGCCGCGATACTTGCCCTTGCTACATAAGTCTTTTTCAAGGTGCCTTTTACTGCATCCGGTTTCCATGTGAATACATTTTTGCCTTGTTCTAACGGTGCATGGAACACTTCTGTACCCTCGGAATCCACAATAGATAAGCTGGTATATGAAATAGCTTCCTTTTCCATAGATGCTTCACAGCTTATGGTAAGTTCATCCGTATCCAGAATACTATAACTTTCCTGCTTTCCAAGACTTACACTTGGACGCTGTGGAAGGATAGAAATTCCTGCTGTTGTTGTAAGGGTGCTGTAAACTGGTTCTGTTTTTCCTTGCTCTATGCTGGAACCTAATGTTTGCGCACTTATGGTTAAAACATAATCTGGCGCACTGGTACCTGAAATTCTGTTTAAAATTCCTTCCGGAATTCTCATCTGGGAAATTCGTTTTTTACTAGTTGACTGCTCCTTCTTTTCATATATTGGCTTTCCATCTGCATTTCCATTCTGATCTGCTTCAAATACTTTGATTGTAAATTCTGTTGGGAACTGGTCTTCTTTCACGCCTCCTAACAAATCTAATTTTTTTGCTTCTTCTGCATTTCTCTCTGTAACATTACTGCTAAAGCAGATATCCAGACCTGCTCCTTTTAAGCATCTGAACATAGCCTGTTCACTAGAAGCAGAAGGAATCTTTAAAAATGGTTCTTTCCCTGCTTCACAGTGCAATGTGACACTTCGGCATACTTCTACTGGTTGGAACCCTTCTATGACATCGTTTAATGCATATAAGGTGAAATAAACTCCACCTGCTTTTCCTGTTGGAACAATCTGCATGGCTGCTTTTCCATCTGTTCCATATTGTGAGCCATCATCTCCCACATATTTATCAGGATATTTTACCGTGGCAATGCTTTCATCTGAACTTACCCAGATTAAATTGTCTCTTCCACAGAATGAAAAGTCTTCCTCTGCAAACTCTGCTGTCAGGCTTAATTCATCTCCCTGCACATAAAAAGGCTTTGTAATATATGGATTATCTATCTCATACATCGTTGTGGTAATGGCTGCGTTCTTTTCTGTCCCTTCCCTAAGTGTTAAGATTTCCTTCTCCCCGTCTATTTCTCTATTAACAGAACTATATTTCTTTGTTTCGCTCTCTTCTTCTCCACTTACTACATAATCAGGATTATCCTTGCCATCTGTTACAGCATGGGTAATATCTTTATCATATACCTGATGGTAGCTTACAAGATCCTCCACATGTTCTGCCAGTTCACTCCAGTTTGATAAGAATGGATGATCAGTAGGATACACAATTTTTGCTGCACCTGGATATACAAATACTGCATGTTTAACCTGATAGTAATAAACAGTCTCAATTCCCCTGCTTGTCTGCCCAATCATCAATGGAGCTTCTTTATCATCCTTTATGTAATTCAATGTACTTCCCACATCTGGATCCATAAATAGCTCTGCATAATCAATTCGGTCTTCATTTCCCACATTTAACTTTGGTTTATAATGTGCAACTAAAGCAACCGGTACTTCATTTGTCTCCGTAGTCTCACCTAACTGGGCTACTACGTACAATGGAATTCTGGTAGTCCCCCCATCTACAGATACATACATGGATTTTACATATTCCGTAATCTGATATTTAGTTGGATCTGCATACATGGAATACGCCGTATTTGCCAATGCTTCCTGTACTTTCTCACCACTTTCTAAATCCTTTCGTTCCTTTAGTTCCAGCCCTGCAATTTCAGCACAGTTGCTTTGGATCCATTTCCTATAAGCCCCATTTTCATCCTGGTTCACAGTAAGCACTTCTGTTACCCACTGTTTTGCTGGAACCTCTCCATCGAGCATACAGTTAATTTCTATAAAACTTGCATCTTTGTATCCACGAAGTTTACACTGTTCATTGGAACGGACTATTTTACCCGGAAAATCTGTCATTGCTTTTTCTATATCAAATACAGTATTGCTCTGACCTGGTATTCTCAGCAATGTGTTAGAATAACTCCTAGTTCCGTTCATTTCTAATTTTGTAATTCCAGGAATTGATCCACTTGGCATAATAGGTACATTGTATAAAAATACACAGCTGTCTCCAGTCGTGCCTTTTTCCTCTGGTGTTAAAACAGTACCATCTGCCAGATAAAGCTTCAATGCACTGTCAAATTTTATTTTCTCATCAAAGGTAGCTGTAATAGGCACACCTTGCCCCGCATAAAATGTTCCGCCTGGAATAGAAAGTCCAGTCAGATTCACATTTTCATGAACTTCTTCAATAATAAGAGACAATTGCCTTCCACCTATATAAGAACATTGTGCATTTTTTGGCCATGATTTATCAGTGTTAAATCCCATACAGCTTTTCACTTGCCATTTTGCATCCGTCGCAAACTTTCTTCTTCCTAATTCTTTCGTAAAATTTCCCAATGTGCTACTATGTACCGCAGGACTTGACCAGTCACCAGTAAGTTTACCATTGGTACCATAGTAGTTATGATAATATTCATTTCCATTTTCTGAAAAAGTGTCTTCTCTTAGGGAATGCATAACAGAATCCTTTTTTTCCCAGCAGAACATCACATTTGCTGCTGGACCAAATTCAACTGTATACTTATTATCTCCCCACTTATTTACATATTGTTGAATCATCTCATAGGTAATCTCATAGTTCAAAACATCTCCTTCTATTGTCCAGTCATACCCATCAACTTTCATCTTTCCTTTTTGACTGGAAACTGGATCCTTGGAAACCGTATGTATATATTCCATTGCATCATATTTTGTAATGCTGATTGGTACTGTCGCACTTTTTCCACCTGATTCGTTTCCTGAAAATAAAGCATTCTCTATATCGTAACACTGCACATAAAATTTTCTTTCGCCGTTGCGTTCACCACTGTTACCCCAATAAGTAACAGTAAAATCTCCATTGTCCACTCCTGCTGGAATGGTGACTTCTCCACTTCCCGTTGCTGTTCCTGTTCCTGATACTGCACGGTATTGGAATGTCACAGGAACTTCCTGCTTCGCTGTCAGTTTTACATGGCATGTAATATTCTGCGCAAATCCATTCTCTCTTATTGTACTGTTATTTGGTGTAACAGTAACTCTTACCTGATGATTCACCCCAGCACCGAATGTGGTTTGTGATGGTGCTCCACTAACATTAAGCCCACTGGACATAATCTGTGCCTTTAATGAATTTAAACTGTCCTGATACTTTTTCTCGTTACTTTTGTCAATGATAACACCTGTATCCATAAAGTCCTGCGCTTTCTGAATTTCCTCTCTGGCTTTTAACAGAGCATTGACTTCTTCCCATTTCAGCGCTATCCCATCAATTACTACTTTTCCACTTTGATGCTTTTCTGCCTCTTTCATTAACTGTTCTTCTGTAAGTTTCTTTCCTTCTACTTCATATGTACCGCCAATAACAGGCATTCCTGTTTCATCTACTAGTCCCTGGCTATAAAGCTTATCCAGAACATCTTCTGCCCGTTCCCCCTCAGAGCAAAAATTCTGCAATTCGCTTATAATCGTTTCATTGTAATGGGTTTCTAGTTTTGTAACAGTTTTCCTGTCCATTGCACTTACAGGTGCATGGACACTTGACATTGCCACAGCAGAAGCCAGAAGCATTGCCAAAAACCGTTTTTGCAACATCTGCACTTTTCCTTTCATATTTAATATCCTCCTTTTCTTGTACATCTCCGAATTTACTTTAGAGATACATGCAATATTATATCATATAACATTTAAATGAAAAGGAATTAAATAAAAAATCGGAACTTTAAGACAAATAAAAGATTGCTTCATTGTACAAAAATGTATAAACAACATTCTGACTTTCAAGTTCATCTGTCCAGAAAATAAAAACCTCTAAGGCTGCTATAGTAAATACCATACCAACTTTAGAGGTTTTGCATCATCATATTCTTTTTAATCTTACATGGTTTTTCATTCTCAAACCCTATCGTTCCACACTATAGTTAGGAGCTTCCTTCGTAATATGAATATCATGTGGATGACTCTCTTTTAAGGAAGCGGCAGAAATCTTAACGAATTTTCCATTCTCTTTTAATGCCTCTATTGTAGCAGTTCCACAGTAACCCATACCAGAACGAATACCACCGATTAACTGGAATACGGTATCTTCTACTGTACCTTTGTATGCAACACGACCTTCAACGCCCTCAGGAACTAATTTCTTAGCATTTTCTTGGAAATATCTGTCCTTGCTTCCATTTTCCATAGCACCGATAGATCCCATACCACGGTATACTTTATATTTTCTACCCTGGAATAATTCAAACGTTCCTGGGCTTTCGTCACAACCTGCAAAGATACTACCCATCATACATACGTTAGCACCTGCTGCAATTGCTTTTGTCATATCTCCAGAATATTTGATACCACCGTCTGCGATAATTGGAATATCATATTCTTTTGCAACTTCATAGCAGTTCATAATAGCTGTTACCTGAGGAACACCGATACCTGCAACAACACGTGTTGTACAGATAGAACCAGGTCCAATACCAACTTTAACAGCGTCTACACCAGCTTTAATTAAATCTCTTGTAGCTTCACCTGTTGCTACGTTACCAGCGATAATCTGTAAGTCAGGATAAGCTTCTCTTACCATTTTTACAACTCGTAATACGTTAGCGGAATGTCCATGTGCTGTATCAATAACAATAGCATCGACTTTTGCTTTCACAAGTGCGTCAACACGATCTAAGATGTTTGCTGTAACGCCAACACCTGCTGCACAAAGCAATCTGCCTTGAGAATCTTTTGCCGATAAAGGATATTTAATTTGTTTTTCAATATCTTTAATCGTAATAAGACCTTTTAAGTTTCCGTCTTTGTCTACAATAGGAAGTTTTTCTTTTCTTGCACTTGCAAGAACTTTCTTAGCTTCCTCTAATGTAATGCCTTCCTGTGCGGTAATTAAGCCTTCAGAAGTCATACATTCTTTGATTTTACGAGAAAAATCTGTTTCAAATTTTAAATCTCGGTTTGTGATAATACCAACTAATTTTCTACCTTCTGTAATTGGCACTCCGGAGATACGGAACTTAGCCATTAAGTTGTTTGCATCTTCAAGTGTATGTTCAGGAGATAAATAAAATGGGTCTGTAATAACACCATTCTCAGAACGTTTTACCTTGTCAACTTCTTCTGCCTGCGCCTCAATTGACATGTTTTTGTGGATTACACCGATTCCACCCTGTCTTGCCATGGCAATCGCCATTCTGTGTTCTGTTACTGTGTCCATACCTGCACTCATCATTGGAATATTCAAAGTAATCTTCTTTGTAAGCTTTGTTCTTAAATCCACCTGATTTGGAATTACTTCTGAATAACCAGGCACTAATAAGACGTCGTCAAATGTAATGCCTTCACCGATTATTGTACCCATTTTAAACCCTCGCTTTCTTTAGTCTGTAAATCGTCAATAAATAGTCTGAAAATTATATCATTTCTTAATTGATTTTTAATAATTTTCAAAAGTATAACGAAAAGTCAATCCATTGTCAAGGTTATATTCCCTTAATGACTTATTAGAAATACTAATATCTTTATTAGTTTGCTATTTTTTTACCTTACTTGGTGCTTTATTGTACATGCATTCCACCATCTTTTCAGTTGGTTTGAAGAACACTTTCATTTGGCTGGATTCTGTAGATGCAATCATCATATAAGCATCTCTTACATTGTCACTGTAATCTTTTATGGTACGAATGGATGGATTGTCAAACTCTGCTCTTCTCTCTGGAGATGCGATTACTTCTACATTCTCCATATCTACTTTTAACATGCTTTTTCTCTTTGCTCCTCCTGTAATACGGTCAAAATCAAATTCTCCGTCACAGAATATGTATTCATATTCTATGTTACTCAATCTTGGCCAAGCATATATCACTGCCACTGCAAGCAATCCTGCTAGTGGTGCAAAAAGTGAACTTCCGCTTACTACTGCCAAGAGCAATGAAAAAACAAGCAAAACAATTAATAATACTTTTAGGAAAACAGATTTGAATGGCGGCTTTACTTTTACACCAGCTTCTGCATATAATTCGTTCATTGTAATCCTCCTTAAATTTGTATGCTATCTTCTATTATACCTAATTTTATTTAAGGAAACAAATAAATTGTTTCTAAAATCCAAAAACAAAATTTCTTCGACACATCAATTCCTCCGCCCTCAATATCGTGTTAAATTTTAAAGTATAAATTTATATCAAAGGTCAAAGACCTTTTGACACCCTAATCCTATAAGTAAAAAAACGGCCATCTAAGACCGTTTTCCCTCTTTTTTGCTATATATCATTTAACTTTATATCATCCTTTGGCATTACACGGGTTAAGAAACAATCAAATTGTGGAACTGTAAAATCAATTTCTGCATACCCTGTGGCATAAATCAGTCCTTTGTTAATCAACTGAGCCCGAATAGGAGACACTCTGCTTGTATTATCCTCTCCCATAATCTTCGCTACATTTGCTATGTTACACGGAAGGTCTCCACATTTCACCATTGCGAACATGAAAAGTTTTTCCTTTCTTGTACATCTCTCATATCTTACTCGAAAGAATCCATTATCTAACTTATGATAAAATTCTGCTTCGCTCGCTCGCACATCTTTTAATGAAATAATATCTTCAGTTGTATTATCCCATATTATTTTACAGAATTGCTGAATAAAGTACGGATACCTATGGGTAATTTTCACAATCCTGTCCAGTGCCTTTTCCTCATATGATACACCAATATCCTTTTTTGCTGGCTCGCAAATTGCTAACTTTGCATCTTCACAAGACAATGCATCTATTTCTTCAAATACAAATAACCTTTCGGAATAGGATTTAGCATCTCCTAGTTCTTTAAAAACCTTTGGCAACCCAGCTCCAAAAATCATAATAGGAAGACGTTTTTGATTTACCCGATGAATTGCATTAATTAAAGCTTCTAATTCATCTCTCTTTAGGTATTGAATTTCATCTATAAAAAAACATATCGTATTCTCTGATTTATTGGCTGCATTTCCTAATGCAACAAAAACATCGGTTAAACCATCCGATAAATTCGTTATGACTTCAAAATCATCATCTGTATTTTGCAATGCTGCTGTCAAGTTACCGTCCTTTGGACTAAATGTAATGGTGAATGATTTTATAATTTCCTTTGCTTTCTGAGTAAAGGCTTCTGCTTTTCCTTTCATACTGATATCACGTATAAACTTTGTAGAAGTACTAATGATCTGAGATATAAAGCCTTCTTTTTCCTTTATTTCAATATGCTCATATAGAATGCCATTTTCTTCTGCAATTTCTTCAATTCGATTCAGTAAAACTGTTTTTCCTACTCCGCGTAATCCATAGTATATGACGGATTGCTGTGGATATCTTTGAATTAAAGCTGCCATACTGTTCTGTGCTCTTCTGATAACTTCATCTCTTCCTGCAATAAAGGAAGGCATAAAGCCCGCTCCTGGTGTATATGGATTTACAAATCTCATTTTCACTGGCTCCTTCCAATATGATCTTATACCTATCTTACCATTGTTAATGAGAAATCTCAATAGTTATAGAATCCCTCTAACCCATCCATAAAATCAAGAAGAAAGGTATTCCATTGATATCTTCACAACAGAATACCTTTCTTCTATAAACATTTATATTTTAATTATTACATCATTCCCATTCCAGGAGCACCTGCTGGCATTGCTGGAACATCTTCTTTAATTGTTGCTACAACAGATTCTGTTGTTAATAAAGTAGAAGCAACGGATGTAGCATTTTGTAATGCACTTCTTGTTACTTTGGCTGGGTCAAGGATACCTGCAGCAACCATATCAACATATTCTTCTGTTAATGCATTGAAACCTGTACCTGGTGCACTTTCTCTTACTTTATTGATAATTACAGAGCCTTCAAGACCTGCATTGTAAGAAATTGTGAATAAAGGAGCTTCTAATGCTTTTAAGATAATCTGAGCACCTGTCTTTTCATCACCTTCTAAAGTTGCAACTAATTTGCTAACTTCTTTGGAAGCGTGGATGTAAGCAGAACCACCACCTGCGATGATACCTTCTTCAACCGCAGCTCTTGTAGCAGCTAGGGCATCTTCCATACGCAACTTAGCTTCTTGCATCTCTGTTTCAGTAGCAGCACCTACACGTACAACAGCTACGCCACCTGATAATTTAGCAAGTCTTTCTTGTAATTTTTCTTTATCAAATTCAGAAGTTGTTTCTTCGATTTGAGCTTTAATCTGAGCGATTCTAGCGTCGATTTCTTCTTTTTTACCTTCACCGTCAACGATGATTGTATTTTCTTTCTGAACTTTAACGGATTTTGCACGTCCTAACTGATCTAATGTAGTTTCTTTTAAGTCTAAACCAACTTCGTCAGAAATTACAGTACCACCTGTTAAGATTGCGATATCCTGTAACATTGCTTTTCTTCTATCACCATAACCTGGAGCTTTAACAGCAACAACTGAGAAAGTACCACGTAATTTGTTAATTACTAATGTTGATAATGCTTCGCCTTCAACGTCTTCTGCGATAATTAATAATTTTGCACTATTTTGAACTACTTGCTCTAATAGTGGTAAGATTTCCTGAATGTTAGAGATTTTCTTATCTGTAATTAAGATGTATGGATTTTCAAGATTTGCTTCCATCTTATCCATATCTGTAGCCATGTATGCAGATACATATCCACGGTCAAACTGCATACCTTCTACTAAATCTAATTCTGTTTTCATTGTTTTAGATTCTTCAATTGTGATAACACCATTGTTTGAAACTTTTTCCATGGCGTCTGCTACCATTTCACCAACAGATTCATCACCAGCGGAAATTGCTGCAACTTTAGCGATTTGTTCTTTACCAGTAATAGAAGAACTCATACCAGCAATTGCTTCTACTGCACAATCAGTAGCTTTTTTCATACCTTTTCTTAAGATGATTGGGTTAGCGCCTGCTGCTAAGTTCTTAACACCTTCATGAATCATAGCTTGAGCTAATACAGTAGCTGTTGTTGTACCATCACCAGCAACATCATTTGTCTTAGTTGCAACTTCTTTTACTAACTGAGCGCCCATGTTTTCAAAAGCATCTTCTAATTCGATTTCTTTTGCAATAGTAACACCATCGTTTGTGATTAATGGAGCACCGAAAGATTTATCAAGAACAACGTTTCTTCCTTTTGGTCCCAATGTTACTTTCACTGTATCTGCTAATTTATTAACACCTGCTTCTAAAGCTGCACGAGCTTCTGCACCATATTTAATTTCCTTTGCCATAACCAATTCCTCCTAATTATGATTGAATTCTCTATACAAACAAATTTGTAATTTTTATTATTAATCTTCTACAATTGCTACGATATCGTTTTGTTTTACGATAATGAATTCTTCACCATCTAATTTTACATTTGTTCCTGCATATTTTTGATATATAACTTTATCGCCAGCTTTTACTTGCATTGTAACTTCTTTACCATCTACAACACCGCCAGGACCTACTGCAACAACTTCAGCCTGCTGTGGTTTTTCCTGTGCTTGACCTGGTAATACGATACCTGATTTTGTTGTTTCTTCTGCTTCTAATTGTTTTAACACTACTTTGTCGCCTAAAGGTACTAATTTCATGATTATTTCCTCCTTATATCTAAATCTAATTGTTTTCTCTGTGTTGTTAGCACTCGCATTAACTGAGTGCTAACTTTTAAACATATATTAGTCAATTTTCTAGTTTTGTGCAACTTATGATGTGTTGTAAAATAAGTGTCTTTATGGCTTAAACTCTTCTATTCTTTTATTTTCTCCTGTTTACTCATTTTTTCTTTTTTCTTCATAGGAGTATATCCATCTAATCAGTATTTTATGCATTCTATTCTATTGTATACATTGTATTCTTAGTTATGCTATAATATTCTTACCTACATTACCTGCAATAGAAAGGATGAGTGGCTTGAAAGAAAAACTATATACCATTCCCGTTACAGACGCCTTCCAGAAAGACAGTGAATGTCCCCTATGTACTATGTTTCATGAGTTAGAAACTCAGAGCATTGAATATACCATGGGTCCAAGCTACATGGAAGACGATACCCGTGCTGAAACAGATAAGGCTGGATTCTGTCAGAAACACATTAAACTGATGTATGCCAATCAGAATCGACTTGGTATCTCTTTGATTCTTGGCACACACATGGATGAAGTCATAAAGAACTTAGAACGATTAAGCAAAAATGGAAAACCAGCAACAGGTTCACTATTTAAGAAGCCTGCTTATACTGATGTGAAATCCTACATAGATTACCTAGAAGGAAATTGTTTTGTATGTAACCGGATCAATAACACATTTGAACGTTATATTGCTACTATCTTCTATTTATATAAAACGGAAGAAGATTTTCGTAATACATTTCGTTCATCAAAAGGTTTTTGTACGAAACATTACGGTATGCTTTACCAGATGGCTGGCAGCAGCTTAAACGGTACAACCTTAAATGAGTTTATTGATGATTTAAACAAGTTATACCTGGAAAATATGAAACGAGTCAAAGAAGATTTGGAATGGTTCCGAGATAAATTTGATTATCGGAATCAAGATGCGCCTTGGAAGAATTCCAGGGATGCTGTGCCAAGAACTTTGATGAAAATGAATTCTGTTATGGAAGATGAATTGGAGTAGCAAAAACAGACTTATAACTTTCAAACTGTTATAAGTCTGCTTATTTCGTAAAGAAATATCCTCCAAATCTTTCTCGTCTATTTACCACAACACAAATTGCAGCACAATAAAGCAGCCACTATAGATATCCATATTCCTTGCATTCGATCTTTTTTCTTCCTTACAAGCATTTGATTCATACCATAAAGTATTCCCATACACAATACTGGGAACTGGTTATTGGTAATATTCCTGCCTATTAATACGCTTTGATTAATCAAGGACAGAGCCACCGTAAGCATAAGCCCTGATACAATAACCCTAACCCAAGCTTTAAAAGAACGGACTGCTTCCACTTCTGATAGTCTGCTATAGACATCACCAATTAGAAAGCAAATCCCACATGAGGCAGATACACTGCATGAAAAACCTGCTATTGCCACCATTAACCCTACTGCTATATTTCCTGTTGCATGATAACCGAACAAATATCCCATTCCAGTTAAGCATTTACATAAAATTGAACCTGGCAGCACATTTACAATAGGAACCAAATACATATAAAATTCTGACTCTTCTATAATTTTACCTTGTATAAAAATACTATCCGCTACTGTCAGATACGCATCTCCTCCACCAAATGAAAGCAAAGAAGATACTAATCCATTTCTAACAAACAGAGCACTTTTACTTGTTCCAAGATAGGCAATGAAAAGAGTTCCACCCAAAAAAGCAAGAAATGCCACATATATGCTCCAATTTATCTTTTCCTTTTTCTGAGACAGCAAATCTATGTAATGTCTGCTCTTCCCAAAACAAAGAACTAACATGAGTACTTTGCACACTCTGCCTACCCATAATGTGTCCCATAAGGAAATCCTGCTGGCATCAAGGATGTATACCAAACTTAGCAGCACCGCTATACCATAAGATTTCTTACTTATGCCTTTTTGAACAGACAGCATCCAAAAGAACACGACTACAAAAATATCAACTGTCTTGAATGAAAAGAGAGGCTTTTGCGTTAACTGCAAAATACGATACAAATTCTTTCCGCATGTCAAAGCAAAGACAAACAACATCAGAATCACTGCTTTTGCCTGTTCTCCTTCTTGTTTCTTTTGATGCACACTATCTTTTATATAATTCGTAATAACACACAAAATGTAAGCTGTTATTCCAACGGAAAGAAAGGAGAACTGTTGCACTGCTTTTTCCCTAGAAAAAAACGTAACAGCTAAAAAAAGTATCGTCATCACTGCACCGGGAAGTGCCATGACGCTAGAAGCTAAAACAGCTCCTAACCATCCATTTGTCTTAGCTCCAACACTTCCCGCTATTTCAACTGGCAATGCACCTGGTGTAATACTGGCAATTACTACAGCATCTTCAAATTCCTCTTCCGATACCAGCTTTTCTTCTCTTACAAGTTTCTTTTCCATGAGAGGAATCAATCCACTACCGCCGCCAAATCCTAAGAATCCGATTTTTATCATAGATGATAGAAGAGCCGTTAAGCGCTTTTTCTTCTTCATAACAATTCAATACACCTCTTCTACATTATTCTTCTTTGAATCCCATCTATTATCTGCTTCACACAAGCCTCTACTGTACATCCTTCTGTATGGACTACAATATCTGCTTGAACTGGCACCTCAAATGGACTTGTAATTCCTGTAAAGTTTGGTATTTGATTATTTCTGGCCTTTTTATAAAGTCCTTTTACGTCCCTTCTTTCACATTCTTCCAAAGAAGTATCTACATACACTTCTACAAAGTTCTCGGAACCAATTATATTTTTTGCATTCTGTCTGTCCATTTCATAAGGTGAAATAAACGAAGTAATCACAATGAGCCCCGCATCATTCATAAGCTTGGAGACCTCTGCGACTCTACGGATATTCTCAATTCTGTCCTTTTCTTCAAATCCAAGATCCTTGTTAAGTCCCATCCGAACATTATCCCCATCTAAGAGCATGGTGTATTTTCCATCTATGCTTAAAGCTTTCTCCAATTCATTGGCTAAGGTAGATTTTCCTGAACCACTTAGCCCTGTAAACCAAAGGGTAAATGGTTTCTGCTGCATTTTCTGTGCACGGACTTCTCTTGTGATATCCAGCTTCTGCCAAGTAATATTTTCTGAACGCCTCAAAGCAAAATTTATAACACCACAAGCCGATGTCATATTGGTAAAACGATCTATCAGAATAAACCTGCCAAGCGCCTTATGCTCTTGAAAGGAACTGAATACTGTATTCTCAGCCAGTGCAAATTCACAAACTGCGATTTCATTTTTTAGAACGCTTTGACCTCTTAACTGGCTTCCTGTATTCACATCTATTTTATACTTGATAGACATAACAGTTGCTGAAACGGTCTTAGTTGCAATCTTCATTAAAAATGTTCTTCCCTGCACCAGTTCATGATCATCCATCCACAAAACATTTCCTTGAAACATCTTTGTCTGCTTTAAGTCCGTTCCACGTGCCAATACACAACCTCTGGATACATCCACTTCTTTTTCCAACTGAATGGTCACTGCTTGTCCTGCCTCTACCTGATTCACACTCTTTGTCGCACAAAGCAGGGACTGTACTTGACTCCTTTCTCCACTTGGCAAGATGGTCACTTCATCACCTACTGAAAT
>CALFNR010000069.1:0-43527 GCA_937903005.1 uncultured Lachnoclostridium sp.
TCCAGTAATTCAAGAAAAACTTCTTGATAGGACTCAGTTATGTATTTTTTGCTTGTTGAATTATGCTATTAGCTTAAGTATTCCCATGTTTGGGAACTTTATACAATCTGACAGCATTTTTTGCATTACAAATACAGGCAGCGTCCTTTTCCTTGGCGCTGCCCAAACCCGACCTCGGGTATATTTTATACATATACGGCAATAATTTAATTACCGACGGTATATTTGTGTGATACAGGTATGAGCTCAGCCTATCATCATAGAGTAGACTGAGCTGGCTTACAACGTCCCAGTTTGACTCCCAGTTGCTGATCGAATAAGGGTATTTCTTGCCCCATTTTTCCTTGACATCTTCGAGCTCTTTAAGTGCTACTTCTTCACTTGATGCCTTGTATATAGGCTTAAAATCAGATGCGAATGGATTGAAATTTTTGTAAGAAACATATTTGGAACTGTTCCTTAACATATGGATAATACACCTTTTGGTCTGTGCATATGGATAAACAGCTTCAATTGCCTCACGGAACCCGGAAAGCCCATCCACACAGAAGAACTGGACTGCCATTCCTTGATTTCATGAAGAATACGGTCTGTAATCTTAGATACCTTAAGTAAATCTTTGAAACTGTCTTTGAGCAGTGCATAAACATCACCAGCACTCTTTAAGTCATTTTCTTTGATAATCTGTCGTAATTGTTCTCAATGCTTGCGAGCAAGCAATAGCTATCGCCATAATAAAAGGCTCCTTCCTGATAAGATTTATATCTGATTCTTACCAAGTTGGAACCTTTTATTACCAGAGACACAAAATTTGTTACAGACCCTTTGACCACTCCAATACATATCATAGAAGAATAATTTTAAAGAATTTTCTTAATCCACTCTTATTTTTTCTTTATCCTAAATGTATAAGTTCCACTGTATTCATACGGAGAACTTATCTTCACATAATAAGTCCCCTTTTTAAGGTTTTTATGGGTTTTTGATGTTGTTTTTCCTTTATATGTTATGATTGTACCAACCTGTTTACCCGAAGAGTTATACACTGTCATATGTAAGTCGTCCCAATTTCTTCCACTGATATCAACGTCTTTCGAGGAAAAGCAGTAGTTTCCGCTCTTAGTAAGCTTAAATTTATAGTAATCAACATCTCCTGTACTGTTTATACGATATTTATATGTCTTTCCAAGCTTTACAGAAACTGCCTGTGATTTTTTTGAACCAGCATCTGCTACAGGCTTAATAACAAATTTATAATCACCTACACAGGAGAAGTAACTTGTAAATTTAACGGTATAAAGTTTGTTTCTACCAAGTTTAATGTCTTCAGTAGACCATTCTTTACCAGAATCCACACCGAGCTTTGTTACTTCGGCGCCATCGGAATCAAATATTTGTGCAAAGCAGGAGTAATTGTTTCCAATATTTATATTTTTGACCGTTAGTCTATAATAATCGGTAGTTGATAATGTTTTGAATTTAAAGTAATCGACATCACTTCCAAGTCTAAAGCTATCATAATAATATTTTGATAAACTTATTTTTGAAGCATCAGTCAAAGAATCTAAAGCATCATCTTCTGGGATAATAGAAAAAATATAGTCACCAGTACAATTGAATTTAGAGTATGCCTGGATATAATATCTTTGATTTTTTTCCATTTTTCCATAATTATCTGTCTCAGTGGAATTTTCAGCTTTTGCATATCCAACTTTTGCACCATCTGAGTCATATACATTTAAGGAAATTCCTTCGTTATTGCCTATATTGATATTCTTTAACTTAAAATTGTAAAAAGCAGAATATCCAACAGAATCAACGCAATACCAAACTGAACTGTTTTTTTCTGCGAGATTGCCAGAATAGGATGTGCTGTAATTAATTAACGATGCTGTCTGTTTTCCTGTCTCGAATTCTGTAGATGCTTTGGTAACACTATATGGCATAAACATAGTAAATACTAATGCAAATACCATAATTTTACTAATGATTTTTTCATTATATTCACCCTCCAGTATTTTCGATTATTTATATGTAAATTTTGTAGTTACATAAAAATTATAGGATTTATACTAAATTTATGTTAAGTGTTAGGAAATATGCGCTTGCAATTCTCTTTTTCTACCACATAAAATATGCTATAATATTTACTGAATGAAACAATGAAAATACATAAATTTACATAGAAAAAGATAATAGATAGGGGACTATTAAGGATGAAGTCAAATTTTTCGTTTATGAACGAATTAGCCATTCATTCATCACTGGTTCAGACAAACGTACAAAACTTTGTTGAACCATTGCTCAGCTGAATTTTACGAAAAATATCTGGATGGCACTTTGTAGTACAAGAGAAGCAGCAGAATACGCCTGTAGAATAATTGTGTTGAAAAATGAAATGTAATTTACAGCAAATGGTTTACAAGGATATGTGGGACGGGCTAATGCATTTACCAGAAAGGTTGATGCTGGCTTGCTAGAAGATTTAAAATATATCAGCAGCAGGACAACAAAAGCCCATTAAGGAAGGAATTATCAAAGATGGTTTAGATGGTGGAGCTGGCAAAGTTGCGCAGATGGAGAAAACCATTGATGACATTTTAGAACTGCTAAAGCAGGGAGATTCTAAATTTATAAGCAAAGATGAATTTCAAGGTGCTTTGAAGAAATTAGAAGATGGCATGAAAAGGCAGTTTGAGTTTGGACAAAGTGAAGTTCTGCGAAAGAATCGTGAAATTGAGACCAAGCTTGATGCCATTGAGCGGTTTATGGGGGAAAATGCAATACAGATGGACGATTTAGAGGCGAAACTTACTCTTTTATTAACCCAAATGGATGGGGTGCAGACAAAACAACAAAACAATATGGAGTATGTTGCCAAGATTATGGAAAGTACAGATAAGATCCTTGACAATTTCGTGAAAATCAATGAGCAGAATCTTGCTGCTTTAAGTGAAGGAACCAAATTCATTTTAAAAGAAATCAAGAAGGCAAGTGATCGCTGTGCTGATATTTTCAATCGTTTTTCAGAGGGAATGAAAGTATCCAACCAAAAATACCACGAGAGCCGAAACAGGAAAGAAAACAATCCTGCAAGAGAGTCTAAAAGGAATTCGGTTTCTAGCAGTTTTCATAGCCCTAACTGGAAAAACTGGAAACTGCCAGGTATTGAATCAGTGTTCCGTTTTGCGAAATCATGGCAGATTACCGAAAAATGTTCTTATTATACATTGGCGTTCTGGTGAAAGTCTGCTTTGGCTTTACTTTGTTTCGTATGGGATGTTATGGAATTACATATGTAAGGAGCAGAAAGAAGTTTACAAAAAAGCAGGCTATGATGCTGACCAGGCGGCTGATATTTGCCTTGTTAGTATTAAATTCAGGTCTTTATATTCACAGGCATTTTTATGGAATGGCGCAGATGTATGTGCCTTGGAAACAGACTTTGCTTGCAGATACAATGGAAATGATACAGTATTATATTATAGTTGGGGAAGATAAATGGATGTAAAAAATCGGGAGAAAAGGAAGCTGCTTAACAAAAAGGAAGCGGCTCTAAAGGAATATTTAATAAACTTAGGTTATTTGGGAGCGGTGCAGTGGAAGATAAGCGAAGAAGAGGCACTGACGAAAGCCGACATTTCTTATTATGAAGATGTTTTAAATTATATAGACACACCCGAGTATCAAAGCTCGCTCCATGAAAATGCATTGTTAGCCCATGTATCGGATGTGGTGTATTTTGAACGTTCTATGAAGGCACTTTTTGAGAAAATGTGTCAGACAACAGGAACGCCTCATTATATTTGTGATGTTTCTTTTTATCAGCTGCATCCTGCATGCCAAGAGATTCAGGAGCTGAAAGCACAGATAAGTGTTCTGATGGAAGAGATGGCTTCTGTTACAGAGTTTGCTTATTATTCTGCACAAGCAGAAGAAGTAGATGTTGCGACAGTGATTAAAGAAAGGGAAGAGAGCATAAGAGGCATTTTAAAGAAATATTCTTATATGGATGTTTCGGATCAGTTTTTACAGACACTAGCTATTTTGGATGATGAGGAATTGAAGCAAGTGCTGGAGTATGAATTAGTAGAATTAGAGGAACGATTAAGGAATGAGATTCAGAAATTAGCGAGACATAACAAGACTGGATTTGATGTTGTTCCAGCTATGTTTTATCCTTATGAAACAAGGATAGGGAGGCTTTTGTTTTTTTATCATTCCGACCCGAAAGCGAGCAGGTTTGGAGCCGAAGGAGGAATATCGGGAGCGGTATGCCATGTTTCATCAGAAGAATGGTACAACGCCTGTTTATATCAGAGAAGAGATTCCAGAGCTGGTGAAAAATATGCTTTTGGATGCCAAAGAAGAAATTATTGTGATTAGTCCTTGGATATCTGCGGGGATTGAGGACAGTAAGAAGCACAAGAATTATTTTAAGGAATTATCGGAAGCAGCTTCTAAAATGCCAATACATATTTATTATGGTTTTGATGGAAGCAGCACAAGTACTTATCAAAGCCAAAGAAGTCTTGATAAGGAGATGGCAGACCGAAGAAAGATTTCGGAAGATAATCTTAGGGGATTTCTTGACAAGTTAGACGAGAATGCGAGAAATCATGTGTGGTGCCATTATGGTTATCAGCATATTAAGGCGTTGATTGTGGATCGGAAACAGATGATTTTGGGAAGTAACAATATTTTGTCGAATGTACCGAAAAGAGCGGTTCATAATGTATATGAGCCTTTCATGCAGGCAGAAACTATGATGGTGACTAGGGATGAGTTGGCGATTGGGGCGGTGTTAAGGTATTGTGATGGGGTGAGAGGGAGGAAGTTGTAGGGGGATTAGAGACTGTTTTTGAAAAAATAAATAATTTATTCGAAATATTAAAAATGAAGTGTATATTTTCACGATAATATGATAAAATAACGAAGGGAGGTACGAAATATGGATAACGAATTTGTTCGAATTACGCAGATAGAATTGCATAAATTTAAAAATGTCGAACACGGTGTAATTACATTTTGCAATTACAAAAATGTTAAGAAAGGTGGATGCGTATCAAATACCGATATTATGGCCATTTATGGACAAAATGGTTCAGGAAAAACCGCCATGGTCGAGGCAATCAGGATGTTAAAGGATATACTTAGCGGAGAACAAGTTTCAAATAAATATTACTACTTATTAGAGCCTGGATGTAATACAGGAATGGATATAGAGTTTTTAGTCAGAAAAAATCACGTTGTACAAAGGGTAAATTATTCGTTTAAAATAGAGTATCAGCCACCGGATTTTGAAGATGAAAATGAAGGGGGTGCCTATTTGGCTGAGGAAGTCCTAGGATTTCGCACATTACAGGAAAATGGAAAGTGGGATAGAATAAAGTTCATTTCCATGAAACAGAGCGAAGATAGTTCTATGAGTTTGCCGAAGAATCGTTTTACAAGTAAAGCGCTTGTTGAGCTAGGTGTTATCAAACGATTTGCAAAGAAAGAATCAAAATCTTTTTTCTTTTATAATGATGTTCTAGAACTGTTAAATCGCAACCATTATGATTATGTGGATTTATCAATTATTCATGAGATTATTAAGTTTGGACGAATCAATTTATTTGTCATTACGGTGGAACAGCTTGGACTTATTAACATAGGAAGTTTTGCACCATTTTATTTTAGAATGGAATCAGAAAATAGTATAAGCAGTGGCGGAATTCCTATCAATCTATTTGGAGAATCAAGAATCCCTTTACAACAATATAATCTGGTAACAAAAATGATTGCACAGATCAATTGTGTGTTAGATGCTATTATTCCAGGATTGCAGATTACCATGAAAGGTGAAGAGGATAGTACTCCAGATGGCAGAAGATACAAGAAAATAAAGTTTTTTGCGCATCGTTATGAAAAAACATTTTCCCTTGAATATGAATCAGAAGGGATAAAGCGAATCATTTCCATTACTAGTGTATTAGTTGCCATGGCAAATAATCCGAGTGTTTGTCTTGTAGTGGATGAGTTTGATTCTGGAGTTTTTGAATATTTACTAGGACAACTGTTGCAAGTCATTGATACTTCTGCAAAGGGGCAGTTTATATTTACATCACACAATTTACATGCAGTAGAAGTGTTACCAAAAGAGAAAATAATCTTTTCAACAGCAGACCCAAAAGAGCGGTACACTACTTTAAAAGGATTAGGAAATTCAAATAATTTGAGAGACGTTTATTTACGAGCGGTGTTTTTGGGCACGAGAGAAGAGAATCTTTACGAATCTACGGATATTACTTCAATAAAACGTGCCTTTAGAAAGGCAGGAAGGCTGTATGGCGAGTAAGCTGGGGAAGGTAATCTTGACCATGTAATAAGCAATACAAGAAATGAATCAGAGGAGCAAGGGGTGAAGACAGATGCTGCACTTGATTTCTCTGATAAATATGAAAATGATCTCGATGGATTTGTTCAGTTTATCAACGAAGCGAATTTAATTTTTCAGGGAGACTATAAAGAAACGTGGAGGCAGATAAGAGAGGGAAGAAATTCTATTGACCGACATTCTAATTTGCATTTGTTTGTAAATGATCCGTTTGGGCAGATGGGGAGATAGGTTTAGTAATGGAAGAGGAAGGGTATAATGAAAAAACACAAAGTATTTATAAGTTATTATCACAAAGATGATCAGCATTATAAAGATGAACTGTTAGAATTGAACAAGAAATATGATATATTTGACAATTATTCTGTTCCAGAAAATGATGTTGATGATAGAGGAAAAACACGAGAGAGTATTAGGAAAATAATAAGGGACAAATATATAATAGATGCCACTGTTTTAGTGCTTTTATGTGGTCGGAATACCCGTGGGAGAAAATTTATAGATTGGGAGTTACATGCTGCAATGTACGATACAAAGAAAAATCCAAAAATGGGAATACTAGTTATTAACTTGCCTATGATAGAACAATGTGAACATGCAGGTGATGAGAATGATAAAAATTTGATAGACGATAATCGTGCGAATTGGGTAAGTTTAGCAGAGCGACAAGAATATGAAAAAGCATTTTCTTATTTACCTTGGAGAGTCATGGATAATATAAGTAAAGGGATACCTATATCGGTGGTAAACTGGTCAAAAGTTTATGATGCTCCTGAAGTATTGAAAGCACTGATACATAATGCTTTTGCTAGAAGAAAATGTACTGTTTATAAAAATAATGCCCTACTAAAACGTAAAAACAGTTAATTAACAGTTTGAAATGACTTTCAGAAATGAGGTGAAACTATTGGGTGGTACAGCTAGGCAATTTAATAAAATGTATATGGATTATAAGAAGAAATTTAAGAAACCAATTCAACAGGTTGCAACATTAATGCCTGCTGAATTTACAGATGAATATTTTGTAGATACTTTTGCATGTTTGTATCCAAACTTATGGAGCGATTTAGAAAAACAGTATCAGTATTGGCATAAAAGAAACAGCACATTAATTAAGTATGGGAAAAAGAGCAGGTATGATTTTAGGAAACCATTTAATTTTATATTAGATTGTTCGTTCCATTGTAGGAAGAAATTAAGAAGTGGAGAAAGGGATAATATTCTTTCAGAAGAGGAACGTAAAGAAATCGAGGATAAAATTATTATGAAATCTGAAGCAAAGTTAAAAAAACAGGAAGAGAAGATACAAAAAGCATTATACTATGTGCAAGAAATTGAACCAAAGTATGCTTCAAAATTTGTTGATAAGTATTTTAAAACACATGATTTGCATGAAAAATTGGAGATAATAAGAGAATTATCTAAGTATAAATCAGAAAATATTATTGAGTTCTTTTATAAAGTAAATGCATGTACTAGAAATTTTTCTTTAAAACAAGAATCTATGAGATATATTCAGGGAATGCAATTGCCTTTTGTTTTAAGACGAAAAAAGAAAGGCAAGAAAAACTTTATTGATAATGAAAAGGTCAAGAATGAAAGCAGTCCAGAAATACTGATGAAAAGATTATATGTAGATGAGTTAGAGAAACTAAAAGAGTTTGATGTGTTCATTTCTCATAATTCACTAGATGAGGATAAGATAATTACGTTTTATAAAGCATTAAATAGAAATGGTTATGTGGCTTACATTGACTGGGTAAACGATAAGTTTGATCTGAAACGTCAATGGTGTAATGTTTCTACTGTACAGGTAATTAAGGAACGAATAAAGCAAAGTAATGTGTTTATTATTTTTTTATCGGAAACTACGTTGAAGTCACAATGGTGTCCTTGGGAGCTTGGATATGCTGATGCCCTAGGAAAGAAAATATGTGTTTTTCAATATGGTCTTGACAATGAGAATGTACCTCATTTTTATAAAAGTTATCCAAGAGTATACATGGATGAAACACTATGGGTAGATGATGGAGAAAGAGTTGAGTTTGAGGTGTGGATGAAATTAAGGAGGAATAAACAGTATGGAAAAGAAAATGAAACACATGGAAATGATACAAGGTGTCATAAATAGAATGGCATCTAATTCCTTTGCATTAAAAGGTTGGGCTGTTACATTGGTGACAGGGATATTTGCATTAGCAAGTAAGGACGCAGATAAAAGGTTTTTTTTAGTCACTTATGTTCCAATACTAATTTTCTGGGGATTAGATACCTATTATCTGTTGCAAGAAAGACGTTATAGGGCGTTGTATGAAAAAGTGCGTTGTACAGAAGAGGATGCTATTGATTTTAGTATGAATGCAGCATTGCCAGAATTTAAAGTAGGGAAAAATAACTACATGGATTGTTTTATTTCAACTACAGAATTATGGTTTTATCTACCTTTGGCATTATTAGTAGGGATAATTATAATTATTGTGCGTTGACATATAATTTTCTTGATATGGTGGATTATTTTGATTGTGATATCATTTTACATTATAAAAGGAGAACTTCCCATGATAAAAAGACACCTGCCGTCATTGATAATGACAGAAAAGATTACCAATGTTTCGATCGAAATTGGAGAATTGACAGGAATGATTAGCTTAAGTAAGCATATATGCCAAAACTCGGCATTTCGAGAGGAAAATCAATTCCAATCCATCTATTCTTCATTGGCATTTGAAAGAAATCCCCTAACCCACGACCAAGTTCGAGATATTATTGATGGAAAAAGAGTGTATGGCACATTACAAGATATTAGAGAAGTGCAAAATTTATATGAAGTGTTTAGCATCATTTCAAAACTAAATCCATACTCCATAGAGAATTTAATAAGAGTATATAACATCGTGATGCATGATTTGATAATCCAACAAAACAAAGAAGTTGACAATTTATTTTTATGGCTAAAAGAAACTCAACAACATCCATTAATTAAATCTTGCATTTTTCATTATCAATTCCAGCGTATTCAACCATTGACAGATGAAAATAGTAGGATAAGCATAATATGGCATAAGCTGATTTTATCAAGCTGGAGAGAGTTTTTTCTTTGGCTACCCATCGAAATACCAATATACAAGGAACAAAAGAAGTATGATCAGGCACTGAATGTTTCTAGTAAAGAAGGACAATCCGCTGTGTTTGTAGAATATATACTAACCATAATAAAAGACACTTTAAAAGAATGGCTTTCAACAGAACTACTCTTTGCCAACTCAACCCCTCCTATGCTATAATTATCTAAGAACAAAATTGCACCCCAGGAGGCAACTAATACATGCATCTATCAGAAAAAACAACCAAGCAAGTAACCGAAACCAAATACCTCGCAACCGATAACAGCGACCGTTATCGCACTATCATGCGCTATTTCTATGAGCAGTACGAAAAACTTCAATACTGGCTATACCAGACTGACATTTACCAAGAACTAATGACCTTAGAGTATTTTAAGCGAAAAAAATACACAGAGGAACAATGTCAGCAGGACTTAACTCAGTTATGTGAATGGAAAAACCTATACGCCGTACAGGATACGAAAAAAGTATTATCCATCGATGCATTTAAAAATAGAAAATACCGTTATCAGCTCTCAGAATACTCCGTCGAAATCGAAAGAATGCTGATCCGTTTGGAAAATCTTTCGATCGAAGGAGCATCTCTTGAACCTTCCCTAGTGGAACGAATCCGCAACGAGATTGTGAAAATCGCAGATATGGAGCATGCCACCAATGAACAAACCAATAGCTGGTGGAAAAGTCTGAATGATGATTTTATCAAGCTCAATCGCAATTATCAGGATTATATTAGAGAATTAAATAGTTTAAAAGCAGAAGAAATGATGAAAACCAGACAGTTTCTCATTTTCAAGGATAAGTTTTTAGAATATCTGCGTCAATTTGTCAAAAGCCTGCAATATCACAGTGGCTCTATTGAAGGGTGTCTTCGTAAAGTAAGTGAGGAACAATGTAATCATATATTACATAAAGTTTTAGAACACGAAAAGACAATTCCTCGTACCAATGGAGATTTAGACGAAGGACTCTTTATGGAAAATGCCATAGGCAGATGGAATAATATTTATAGATGGTTTGCCTCGGTAGATGGAAAGGAGCCGGAATCTAGCAAAGTATTTGAGATGACCAATGAGATGATACGAAAGATTACCAGATATGCAACGCAGTTAAGCAGTCTTGGCCATGGTGGGGCCAATCGTAAGGAAGAGTATTTGAAAGTCTTGTCGGATTTTCATAGACAGGCTTCCATAGAGGATTGCCATAGGTTAGTGGCGTGTGTATTTGGGGTAGAGAAAACATTTCACCTTAAAGGGGATTTCAAAAGAGATACGGAAAGTATAAACAGTGGTGTGTACGAGGAAAGTCCTACGGAATTTATTATTGCGCCAAGAATCAGGACATATCGTCAGAAGGCGGAGCGAAGCGGCATTGCAGAGAGGACTGCACTGAAAGAGGAAATGAAACGGAAAATGCTTGAGAAAGCAGATCGGGAGCGAAAAATGCTGCAAGGATATATTAAGGAACAGGTTTTGGATTTTGCCACATTGCCAGTAATCGAACCGGAAGTAAGGGACACGTTTCTCGTCTGGCTTTCCAAGGCATTGGAGAACAAAAGCCGTGTAGCAAAAACAGAAGATGGCAAAAGATATCGGGTTACTGGAGGAGAAGCAGGGGAACGCTGCAAAGTGAAATGCACCGACGGAGTATTTGAGATGCCTTCCTACCGAATTATTTTTGAAGAGGAGGGACAGCCATGAATGTAATGGAAGTATTGCTTTCCAAGCGCTGGATTGTAAAGGCAAAAGACAAGGAACTGTATTATCGGGTAAAAGACGAGCTGCCTTCTGTTAAGAAGTTTCTTTCAGAAAAACTAGGGTATCAGGTAATTGTGAATCCGTATTTGATTAAGCTAGAGAAAATACCGACAGTGGCACAGCCTTGGATGGGAATTCAGGATTTTACAGAACCCATTCATTATGAATTTCTCTGCCTGATTCTGGCATTTTTAGAGGATAAGGAAATCGAAGAACAATTTGTGCTGTCACAGCTTACAGAGTTTATTAAACTAAACCACAAAGAAGAGAACATTGACTGGACATTATATTCCTATCGAAGAAATCTGATTAAAGTGTTGAAATTCTGCATTCAGAACCAGTTATTTCTGGTGGATGATGGAACGGAAGACAGTTTTAGGGAACGGGAAGATGGAGAAGTCCTTTATGAAAATACAGGGGTTTCCCGCTATTTTATGCGAAATTTTGCGACGGACATTAGCCAGATGAATAGTATCGAAGATTACGAAGGGATCGAGTGGACAGAGGGCAATGAAGAACGTGGTGTTATCCGAAGGCAAAAGGTTTACCGCAATCTATTGCTTTCGCCTGCTGTGTATAAGTCGGGTGAAAGTGACGAAGAATTTGCTTACATTAAAAATTACCGGAATCTGATTATAGATGATTTCAATAAATATTTTGACTGTGAGCTGCAAGTACACAGAACCAGTGCGTATCTGACAGTAGGGGAAAATACTTCCATTGGAAAGGAATTTCCAGCGGCAAATACAGTTAGCGATGCAATACTGCTGACCAATCAGCTTATTAGTGAGGAGATTCTAAAAGGCAGGCTTAGCCCAGAAGAAGATGAAAAAATTAGGATTTCCATATCCAGTTTTCAAGGAATTTTAGAACAGTGCAAACAGCGATTTGGCAATGGCTTTTTAAAAAAATATCGAGAAATGGAAAGCACAGAGTTTGCCAGTCTTATTATGGAGAAAATGGAACAATATGAGTTTATATCTGTGAACAGACAGTATGAAGAAGTAGTGATATATCCTATTGCAGGAAAGCTTATAGGGCGTTATCCAAAAGGATATCAGGATGGAGGACAGGAAAATGAACAGCAGATGGCAGATGAATAGAATCGGACTTTTGGATTTCTGGTACTATGACGAAGAAGAATTTTATTTTTTAGATGGAAGGATGCTTCTAAGGGGTTCTAATGGTTCCGGTAAATCTGTAACTATGCAGAGTTTTATACCACTTTTGCTGGATGGCAATATGCGGCCGGAAAGATTAGACCCTTTTGGTTCTAATGCCAGAAAAATGAAGAATTATTTATTAGAAGAAAATGATGTTAGGGAAGAACGTACTGGCTATTTGTATATGGAATTTAAAAGACAGGATACAGATGCTTATTTAACCATTGGAATCGGGATGCGTGCAAGGAGAAATAAGGAGTTAGATACCTGGTATTTCTGTATTCTGGATGGACGAAGAGCGAATAAGGACTTTCCACTTTATAAGGCGGGAAAAACAAAGCTTAGTCTTACAAAACAGGAGCTAAAGAATCGAATCGGTGACGGCGGAAGGGTAATGGAAACCCAAAGAGAATATATGGAAATGGTGAACAAGCAGATCTTTGGCTTTGATACGATGGAAGAATATAAGGAATTAATTGATCTGCTGATTCAGCTTAGAACGCCAAAACTGTCTAAGGATTTTAAGCCATCTATTTTAAATGAGATTCTTGGCAATTCCCTAGCCCCTCTGTCCGAAGATGATTTGCGTCCTATGTCGGAAGCAATTGAAAATATGGACAATCTAAAGATGGATTTAGATGGCTTAAAGGAAAGTTTTCAAGCGGTTAATAAAATTAAGCGGGAATATGAAAAATACAATCAGGCGGTGTTACGAGATAAAGCAAAGGACTTTTTACAGGTTACAAAGGACTGTGTGAGGCAGGAACAGGAGAGAAAGAAGCTAGAGGAAAAATTAGAAGAAACCCAGAAGGAACATGAGACTGCAAAAAATCAGGTGGAAGAGTTAAAAGGTGAACAGCTGATTTTAGAGAAGAAGAAGGGCAGTTTATCAAACAGTAATATCAATGAGTTAGCAAAGGATAAGTGCCAGCTAGAAGAGGATTTACAGGAAAGTAAGAGGAAGTTGCAGGAGAAAGAAAAGAGCTATTCAGGTAAGAAAGACCAGCAGATTGACATTAAGAATAAGCAGAAAGAGGAAGAGGATCGGGCTTACCAGTTTAAACAGGAGATGAAGGAGTCCTTAGAGGAAATGGAAGCCTATCATGAAAACTTAGATTTACTTGAGTTTCCTTTTATGAAAAGGGATCTGACAGATTCTCCTTGGAAGGAATACGATTATGGAACACATCAGAGTATGGTAGCAAAACTACAGGAGCAATTAGAAAAGGGCAAGCAGAAGTTAGAGGAAATGAATTTGGCCCGCCAAAAATATGATGATGTATTAAAGCAGCTGGAAGACAGCAGAATTAGACGTGACAAATGTGAGACAACTTACTATCAGACAGATAATCAGCTTACAGAGATAAAAAATGAACTTGTAGAAAAGATTCATCGGTGGAATCAGGAAAATCAATATCTTCTGCTGACCTCCAATGCATTGCAGCAAATGGAAGGCATGATTCAAGTATTTTCGATAGAGCATGATTTTGAAGACGTTAAAAAATTAATGAGAGAACAGTTCTTTCAGGTAGAAAAGAATTTTAAGAATGAACTGTATGTTATAGAGCGAAATTTACAAGACTTGCAAGAGGTTATGGAGCAGACAAAGGTTGAATTAAAAGAATGGGAAGGAAAAACGGATCCAGAGCCAGAATGTCAAGAAGAAGTAAAAGAGAATCGAAAACAGCTTGAAGAAAAGGAGATTCCATTTACACCATTTTATAAATTAGTAGATTTCAAAGAGGAACTTTCAGAAGAAAGGGCAAATCGTTTTGAAGAAGCACTTTTGCAAATGGGCATTCTCAATGCACTGATTATCCCAAAAGAGTATCAGGAAGATGTGTTAAAGATGAAAGGCGGAACCTGTGACCGTTATTTATTCGGTGATGCTAGTAAGATGAAAGAGAATTTACATTTCCTTTTTTCTGTAGATTGTTCTTCAGACAGCGCATTTTATCAACAGGTTACAGATATTTTAGGAGAAGTTTTAATTGTTTCTAATGATCAGATGGCTCATATGATGGAGGACTCTACTGCAATTGCAGAAGATGGAACGTATCGAATAGGAATTGTAACAGGTACGATTACAGGAACTTATACAGCAAAATATATAGGTGCCAATGCCAGAGAACAGTTTAGGAAAGAAATGGTGGAAAAGCTTACAAGGAAACTTGCGCAGGAAAAAGAGGAAGAAACTGTTCTTTTGGAAAGCCAGAATAAGAAGAAGGCACAGTTAGAGAAACTTTCACAAGAGCAGGCAAGATTTCCAAAAGATGTAGATCTTAGAGTTGCCATTAAGGCACTAGAGGATGTCAGACATGCATTAGATAGAAGTCAGGCAGAGGTAAAGCAGCAGGAAGAAAAAGAACAGCAAGAGGCAAAAAATCTAAAGGATATCCGTACACAGGCACAGGAATTAGCAGATAAAGTCCACCTTGTCCCAAACTTGGACATTTTTAAAGAGGCATTGGAAGATAGCAGACAGTATCAACAGGCATTCCATAACTTGCAAATGTCTCATAATAAATACCAGAACAGTTATCAAAATCTTCAGACATTCTCAGAACAGCTAGAAAATGTGCAGCAGGATCTAGAGGAGCTGCTAGGGGACTTAAATATGTTAAAAAATGCAGAAAAGCAGTTAAAAGCCCAACTGCAATCAGTGACAGAACAATTAGATATCCAAGGCTATGAGGAGCTGAAAGCAGAGCTGGAACAATGCATTAATCGATTACATGAAATTCCAAAGGAACTGGAACAGTATATAAGAAGTCATGAAAAACTGGAAAATGAAATCAGGCAGACACAACAAAGTTGTGAACGTATCCTTGAGAAAATCAAGCAGACAAAAGAGGAAGTAAATAAAGCAGAAGAAATGTTCCTAATGGAATTACAATTACAGTATGTTTCTTTAGAAAATGACCTGACACAAATGAGTTGTATGGAAAAGGCAAGCTGTTGCCTAAAAGAAATAGATGCTTCTTTTGAAGGCAGAACAGAAGAATTCCAACAAAAACTGCAGAACGTATTTTATGAGAACAAAAGTGCACTGAATGATTATAACTTATCCTTAGAACCTGCTTTTACGGTTGATTCTGGAGAAGGAACGATTGGAAAGAGACTGGATATTAAGGCAAAATATCAGTATGCCTCTGTTAGCTTTCTGGAACTGGCACAGCGAATGGAACGTGCTATTGAGGAAAAGGAAAATATACTAAGCGAAAAAGACAGAGAATTATTTGAAGATATTCTTGCCAATACGGTTAGCCGGAAAATACGTGGGAAGATCTACAAGAGTATGGAATGGGTCAATAAAATGAATGAACATATGGGGAAAATGCGAACCTCAAGTGGATTAACTCTAAGCCTAAAATGGAAGCCAAAGCGGGCAGAACACGAAGGACAGCTAGACACAAGCAAACTAGTGGAACTGTTAAAGCAGGATACAGAGATTATGCGAGAAGAGGAATTCGCAAAACTGTCTAGTCATTTCCGATCGAAAATCGCAGAGGCAAGGAAGGTACTAGAACAGAAAGAAAATGTGAAGTCGTTTCATATGATTGTAAAAGAAGTTCTGGATTACCGCAAATGGTTTGAATTTACTTTAGAGTGCAAGAAGACAGGGGAAAACAAAAAGGAATTAACTAACCGCGTATTCTTTACCTTTAGCGGCGGGGAAAAAGCCATGTCCATGTATGTGCCACTTTTTTCCGCAGTTGCATCCAAATACGACGGTGCTAGAACTGATGCTCCAAGGCTGATTTCCTTAGATGAAGCATTTGCTGGTGTCGATGAAATGAATATTAAAGATATGTTCCGCTTGATGGTGGAATTTGAATTTAATTTCATTATCAACTCTCAGATTCTATATGGAGATTATGAAACGGTACCAAGCCTTGCGATTTATCAGCTTTTACGCCCTGGCAATGTAAAATATGTATCAATCATTTCCTATGTATGGAATGGAAAACAGAGAGAATATGTAGAAAGTGTGGGAGAACGAGTTGAGCAGCAATCATGATGATATAGTCCAGTGTGTTGGATATTTTCGTTCCAGACCAGGTTTTGAACGATTACTTTCTGGAATTCGGGACAAATACATTAGTCTGTCTTATTTTGGCGGAAACGTGAAATTGACCAGTCTAACATTAGAGGAAAAAGAGGCATTGGAAGGCTTCTTTCAAAAGCCTTTTTATAAAAACAGGACAGTAACCTTATCCGTAGAGCAGTTTCAAAAGGCACTTGGGGAAACGAAATTTGCTCATGTTGGAATGGAGGATATTATTGAGGGCTACTTTGGAGAATCCCTAGAATCAAAGAGGGATCAGAAGAAGCGGGAAGAACAGCTTTGGAATGAATTTCTAGACAGGATAGAAAATGGATTTGATGATACCTTTAGTCTTCGCTGGTTTCGTTCTGTAAGACAAAATGGTGGCGCAGCTTATTCTTATATTAAACTGTTCTATCAAGAAAATTCAAATCTGCTTTTTGAAACATTGACACTGGTAATGCAGGGAGCAGATGCATTTCCAGTGTGGGAAGGAAAACGAAAACGACTTGATATCTTTGCTACGGATATTACAGGAAATCCACATTTCTTTGATGTGGGAACCAAAGCATATCGACTGTTGTTTTATTTGATAGAGGCGTATTTGGAAATGCATCCCATTGACCAGAAGATGTGGGAACTAGGTGACAAACAGTATGAGGTTGAGAAGCGTATGGAATGGATGTTTCAAGTAGGACTTCTTTCGGATGAAATATCCAACCGCACGGTAACGTATGGGGTCCATTTACGAAGAAGCAGTGGGAGACTTCATAGAGGAATGGAAGGCTTCTGGGAGGAAAGGGAGCCTGCCACGGTAATGCTTTACCAAATGCGTGATGTGGTGGAGGCGTTTGGAGAAAGCAGAAAGGTTTATGTATTCGAGAATCCTAGTGTGTTCAGTGTGTTTATTCAAAAATATAAGGATATAAAGGTTGCGGCAGTCTGCACGAACGGACAGTTGATGTTTACTTCATTATTGCTTTTGGATCTGCTGGTAAAGGGGGGATGTGTGTTGTATTATTCTGGAGACTTCGATCCGGAAGGTTTGCAGATTGGGGATAAATTGAAGGGTAGGTATCAGGAAAAGCTGGTTTTGTGGCATTATGGGGTTGAGGATTATGAGAAGGCTAAGTCTGATAAAACCATAAGTATAGGAAGCCTTGCGAAGTTAGATAAGATTCAGTCGGTAGAGCTCTGCGGGGTTGTGGAATGTATGCGAAGAGAGAAGGTAGCGGGGTATCAGGAGTCGTTGGCTGGGGAGTATGAGATTGGGTGAAGGAATGTGTAGTTGCAATCTAGATTCTTTTCTAACAATCTATAAGTGAGAAGTATTTTGGATAGAATGAATAAAAAAGACACGAAAAGATAAAGCATTTATATCCTTACTCTTTCTCAATTGATACTATTACGGCAGGAATTAAGACGGGTAATTGATAAAAATGAAGATTTTTATGTATTGTGAAGCTCTTGAATAGTTAGGTGTTTGGTGAGAAAATATTAGGAAATTGTTATGATGCGATAGGAGAGGACTTGATTATGTAGCTGATTTTTACCAGGCGTTAAAAGTGCAAAAAAGTCTGGAGGTGAGACGGTTTTGTTTTAAGAAAGAAAAAAATCGGGTGCGCCTGGTAAAATTTTAGGAAGGTATTGATTTTTCTGGGTTTTTGGGATATGATTGTTTTGAAAAGGGCGAGTTTTCGCGGATAG
The DNA here is from genome assembly GCA_937903005.1 of uncultured Lachnoclostridium sp. Lineage (GTDB taxonomy): Bacteria > Bacillota > Clostridia > Lachnospirales > Lachnospiraceae > Clostridium_AI. Next base: position 18,177 of record CALFNR010000069.1, read on the forward strand.
AACAGTAACAAGGGTTGTATTGAAACATTAGTTGATTACAAAATGTTTAAAATGTTAAACAAAAATAGAACAGTAACAAGGGTTGTATTGAAACAGGATATCCCTAGAATAAGAATACCCGACAATTGGTATAGAACAGTAACAAGGGTTGTATTGAAACTTGTGCGTGGACACGGACATAATCGGAGAGAGATAGTATAGAACAGTAACAAGGGTTGTATTGAAACTAAACTGACTTATAGTAAGCTTCTGAGTAAGATTGTATAGAACAGTAACAAGGGTTGTATTGAAACACGCAATATGCTTTTGCCCTACCTTGAACATCATTATAGAACAGTAACAAGGGTTGTATTGAAACACTGATTGGTATCCTTCTCTGTCCATTGTGATACCATAGAACAGTAACAAGGGTTGTATTGAAACGGTTCGTGGGAACTGTCCATGGCATATTGAAAGCCATAGAACAGTAACAAGGGTTGTATTGAAACTCCCAATTGTTCGTTGCTTCTCTATTTTTTAGAAGAATAGAACAGTAACAAGGGTTGTATTGAAACTGAAGTTGAAGGCTTGACCTTTGTAAAAATCACGTATAGAACAGTAACAAGGGTTGTATTGAAACTTTTATACATACCTAATATTTGATTCTGATTTTCTATAGAACAGTAACAAGGGTTGTATTGAAACCAGCGTTCGCATTCGTTTATTATTGCTTTGTTTAACATAGAACAGTAACAAGGGTTGTATTGAAACTTATCTCCATATTCCGTCGGTGTGGAATAAATCCATATAGAACAGTAACAAGGGTTGTATTGAAACACAACATCTTGATTAAAGTCGAACGTTTGATTAATGATAGAACAGTAACAAGGGTTGTATTGAAACAGGGGATGTAGCCAGTAATGGCAATCAGCTAATATAATAGAATAGTAACAAGAGTTGTATTGAAACATTAACTGATATCATTCAGGGCCTACATTCCCATTTATAGAACAGTAACAGAATTCACCAACTCAGATACCCCTACCACGTGCCGCTTCTTTCCGTCATACAATTCCAAAACCATAGTAGTTAATGACAAAAGAAAGATCACAATGAGCAGGAGTACGAGCAGCACATACAAAAGAAATCATAATTGAAACTGTCTCTGAGAGTTCCCCGTTGCAGAAGCTTTTGGCAGCCAGTTCATAAAACAGGTCATAAAGGTGTTTTGTGAATCCAATGTTCCAATACAAAAACTATAAAATCTATCTTGTCCATGGGAAAACCGATATGAGAAAAGGCATAGGATTATCCAAGATATAAGAGACAAATGTCAACAATAAGAATGACAAAGCTGAAGAAAACTACAAACAGAAGTTGTTTTCCAAATGCGACTATATAATTATGCATTGCCAAAACCCAACTTTGGATATATTTGATATATATATGCGGCAATACATTAATTTCCCGCAGCACTTATTACTGAACTGAAAGAACCTGCTTACAACGTCCAAGTTTGACTCTCATTAGCTGATAGCATAAGGGGCTTTTTTCTATCGAGAAGGTCTCGAAGATAGCTTTCCTATAGAGTAAAAAATACCCCATGATTGAAGAATCGCTCATGGGGCATTGTACATTACATGTTACGGTTCGATGGAAACCACTTATTTATAATAGTTTCAAAACATAACTGTTATTCTAATATCTAACATCATACCACAAAAGGAGAAATATTACAAATACAGAACAAAATTTTTCATATTAAAAATAAGTGATTGACAACTAAATCTTACTTTGGTACTATAATAACATAAATAACCAAATGGAGGTAACAAATGTCACATAACATGATCTATCAGATAGACGTGAAAGTGTATATTCTAAAAACGATCACCTATCATGATATGCAGCAGCAGATTACGCAATACGTTGACCAAGTGATGGCAAAAAAGGAAGAACTCCTAATACTACATAATACAAATTGCTTTAAATATTATTGTTTTTCCGGATTCAAAACCATTCAGAGAGAAGGTATTTACCACGAAGGAAGTTTAAATAGCTTCTCGGTTCGCTGTTTAGATAAGAAATTTGCCGAATACCTTGTCTGCGAACTTGCCAACCATACCAGTCTTACGATGAAAGGATTATCCTGTCAGACAAAAATAGTTAAGACAGGACGAATTCAAAAATTATATCTGATAACACCAGCAGTTCTGAAATTTGAAGATGGCTACTGGAGAAAAAACCATTCCTTAGAAGAATTTCAAAAGAGAATCATTTCCAATACACTAAGAAAATACGAAGAGTATACACAAGAAGAAATAGAACAGCCCGTAAAACTCTTTACGAATTTTCGTCTGTTAAATAAAGTTCCCATTAAAACAAGATATAAAAATATTCATTTACTAGGAGATAAGTTTGAGCTTATCATAGCGGAAGATGAAGTCTCCCAAAAACTTGCCCAGTTTCTTTTAGGGACAGGCGCGTGTGAGCTTAACAGCAGGGGGTTTGGATTTCTGAACTACAAATCCGTGTAAAAGAAAGGAGGAGGAGTATGCTTACAACCTGTATCGAGATCTTTAAAAAGACCGATATGTTAAAACAAGTGCTGGATACCTATATTCCAGCCGACGGCGATTACCTGATTATGCAGTATGCGGATGGTGACTTTCAGCTAAAAGAACACATAACAGTCAAGATGGATAAAAAGAGCCGTATTTTGAATATCTCACCGAGCGAAAAGAGGCAGATTGCAGAATGGGATTACTATTGTAAACTGTTAGAGATGAATAAACCGATTGATCCCAAGAAAGTAATTCATTCCAATAATTACTTGTCATTTTGGATTAAGAAAGAAAGTTTAGAAAACGGAAAACTGACGCAGGAAGTGATAGACAGGTACTATGCAATTCTGGCAAATCCAGTGCAAAAATACAAGAATGCAAAAGATCGCCAACTATACGAACATGCGGAAGAAAAGCTTGGAGCCGTGAATCAGGAGGCTCTGGAACAGATAAAAAACTGGATAAAGGAAAACATTAGACAGTTACCTATTGAGGTGACAGGAAAAGATTATCTGAAGATTTTTTTCCTTATGCCAGATACGGATGTGAAAGGGGAAGGCGAACGCTATTTCATTCCCAATTTATTTAACAAAAATGATTATAACGTTGCGATTGGCGAAACCATTTATGGCGTTCCCAATAACAATATGCAGATGAATGCCAAGAAGCCTTTCCTAGAGGGGAAGGACCGATTGTATAAAGTACCAATGTTGCAAAGTTCTGAGGAGGCACTAGAGAAGAAGCTGTTTTTTGATTACCTTATGAACTGCGCAGCAAGTGGAAGAAATAATGTGTATCTGTATAGTGAGCAGGAAGAAGAATACAAGATTCGCTCCTTTTCCAATAAAGAACTGCCTAATATTACAAATGGTCATGGCATTTATCTGAGAGTCAGAAAAGATACCAACGAAGCGGCAATTGAGCAGATGGATCGCATTACGAACTATCGGCAGAAGCTTGCCAAGCCATTCATCGTTAGGAATGTAACAGGAGTGAGTACGGAGAAGTTAAAGTATCCATTATATGCAAAATATACGAATCTAAAAGAAGTGAGCGAAATGATAGATACCATTTACTTCTCAAAATATCTTGGCAATCAGTATTTTACAGAACCGAAGGACATAGCTGGTTTGACAGGAAAACGGAAAATGTTACTGCTGCTAGGAAGAAATGCACTATTTAACTGGTTTTACAAAGGAAATGAAAAGACGATTCGTAGTCTATGGGACAGATTGTCCTGGCAGTTAATCCAGGCGTCTGTGGAAGAGGAAAACATGATAGCCGTAAACCATCAGTTTAATGTATGGATTGGGGTAAAAGAATATTTTGAAGGAGGAAATGGGAAAATGGCAGATATTATGATAGCCGTGAGAGAATCCATTCGGAGCAAAATCAATGCAGAATCGGAATTATACCAAAGTATAGAACGTGATGAGGAATACTATTATGCAGCAGGACAGCTCGTTGCATTTTTCCTTTCTAGAAGCCGCACCAAGAAAAGAAATCATTCCAGCTTTAATGCGTTTTTGAATTATAAGAATGATAAACTGCTAAAAGAAAAACTAGAGATTCTATTTAAAAAATATAATTATGATATTGAAGCAAAGTCAAAAAGATTTAATCATCTCTATAATATGGTGTTATCCTATCAGCCAGAAGGAGCGGTTTTGAAAAATTATATGACAGCGGGATACATTTCCTACAATTTGATTTATGAGAAGGGAGATAAAAAGGATGAATAAGAGAGTATATGGAGTATTAGGAGTATCAGCAATTATGGCAAATTGGAACGCGGATTTTTCAGGATTCCCTAAAACAACTTCCGATGGTTCCATCTTTGGAAGTGATAAGGCACTGAAATATCCAATTAAGAAAATGTGGGAAAATGCAGGGGAAAAGGTACTATACATAAAATCTATGAAGTTATCACCAGATAAAGAAGGAACTTCGCTAAACCCAAGATCCTTAAAAGAACGTTATGAACAGATCTTTCACGTAGAGGACTTGTCAAAATGTAAAGACAGCAAAGAGGTACTCACTAATTTATTCCAGGCAATCGACGTGAAGAACTTTGGTGCGACATTTGCAGAATCCAAGAATAATATATCCATCACAGGTGCGGTGCAGATTGGACAGGGATTTAATCAATATGAAGATAGTACCGTAGAAGAGCAGCAGATTCTGTCTCCATTTCGTGATGGTTCTAAAGATGCAAAAAAAGATGAGGAAGCAAAGAATTCTACCCTGGGAACTAAAATTGTGAGCAAAGAAGCTCATTACGTGTATCCATTTTCCATTAATCCCTTAGCTTATAAGGAGCCAGTCGAGCTTGGAGTTACTGAAGGCTATACGGAAGATGATTATAACAAGTTTAAAGAAGCAGCAAAATGTGCAGTTACTTCCTATGCAACCAATGCAAAATCAGGATGTGAAAATGAACTTGCGATATTTATCGAGACAGACCCACAACTGTACCTGCCTAATCTGTCTGAATATGTAACCTTCCAGAAGGATGAGAAGAATATCTTTACATTGGAATTTTCGGACTTATTAGAGGAGGTAAGGGAACGTGTGCATTCCGTAGAGATTTATTATAATCCTTATACAACTCAAGTTAAGCATCAGATAAAGGGAGCGAAAATGTTCAATATCTTTACAAACAAAGAGGTGTAGTGGATGGATATTCTGAAAATGACCTTAAGTGGAAGGACTGCTTTTTTTAAAAAGCCAGAGGTGAATTCCTATGTGTACTTTACCTATGGATGTGTCCATAAGGTGGCTCTAATGGGGATATTCGGTGCAATTCTTGGTTTGAATGGATATGGTCAGAAGCGAAAGGCAGGCGAATATCCAGAATTCTATGAGAAATTAATGAATATTAAGGTTGCAGTGAAATGCAATGCTACAGATGCATACATTCCAAAGAAAATCCAGATATTTAACAATACCGTCGGATATGCATCCAAGGAGCAGGGGGGAACTCTTAATGTGAAAGAGCAATGGCTGGAGATGCCAAGCTGGAATATCTATGTGCTGGTAAATGACAAAGCGTCTCAATGTCTGGCAGAACAGCTCCTTAATTTCTGTTGCACTTATATTCCGTATCTTGGTAAAAATGACCATCCGGCAGATATAACAGGAGTAAAACTATATCAGGATGTGAAACCGGAAGGTAAGTATTGCAAAATTGACTCCATAATGGAGAAGAAGAAAGCAAAATTTTATACCTTTGATGACTTTGCAGAAGCTATGGAAGAAGAGGAAGACTTGGATTCTCTAGAGGATACTGCCTATGTTTACCGTTATGAAGAAGCTTTACCAGTAAGACTTAGCAAAGAACTGCAGATGTATGAGGAAGAAGAATTCGTTGCGACCAATCTCTGGGTAGAAAACTATCAGGATGACGTGTATCAGATAGAAGGAGATAGCATTGTGTTTTTTTAGGGAGGAGATATGAAGATTGAAGAATTGATTGGAACAGCACATCATTTTCTTGCACATCCAGAGGAAAGTATTGGTGAACATGTTGGAAAATGTGAGCATCATTATGAACGTATCCTAAGAGAAAAGGAGTTAACGCCGATTCTAAACAATCTTGTGAAGGTGTTCTGGGATCCTGAGACGGATTCCAGAACGGCATGTCATGTTCGGGAATTTATTAAGGAAACCATGAGATCTGTCATTTTGTTTCATGACATAGGAAAGGTGAACCCGCTTTTTCAAAAGAAACTGGGCAATCCAGAGTTTCAGAATAGCAGTCTTGAGAATCGGATTGGTTCGAACCATGCTATTGTATCTGCCATACTATATTTGGATTACTATCTAAAAAAATTGGATGAGTGGGAAGTTACCGTAGGGAGGCAGCAGAAGTACCGGCTAATTGTATTCATTTTTCTCAACAGCTATATTATCGCAAGACACCATACGGATCTGACCAGTTTTAAGGAGTATGTAGAAGCATTTTATCAGGATGGCGACAACGTGAATCGAATGGAAGAAATCAAGCAAGGGATTCTTCCTGCATCGCAGCTAAAATATTCGTTCTTAGAGAATAGGCGAATTGTAAAGCGGGCAAAACAGATTGACAGAATAAAATGGAAGGGAATCGAAGAATACCTAATGCTAGACATCTATCACAGGCTTATCTACTCTCTGCTCTTGGCATCGGATTATTATGCGACCACAGAACAGGTTTCTAACGTATATGTAGAAGGAACAGGTGTCCTTAACGATATCGAGAAGTATCGAGAACAATATGAGAAATCAAGCATTTACCAGAGCATTCGGAAATATGAAAAGGAACGGAAAGATAACATTACAGAACTGAATATGTTACGAAGTGAATTATTTCTAGATACGGAGGAAGAACTTAAGAAGCATATGGATAGAAGGCTTTTTTATCTGGAAGCACCTACAGGAACTGGAAAGAGTAATACCGCATTAAATCTGAGTTTTCGTCTACTGGAGCATGATACAACCCTTAAGAAATTGTTTTATATCTATCCATTCAACACGCTAGTGGAGCAGAACGAACAGATTATGGAGAGACATTTTGGCGATAAGAAAGAGTTATATGCACACATTCATGTAGTGAATTCCCAACATTCTCTGTTAAAAAAGAAAATGGAAGAGGAAAAGGATATCTGTTATGAGAAGCTGCTTTTAGATCGTCAATTCCTAAACTATCCTATTACGTTGTCAACCCATGTTACCTTATTTGATATTCTCTTTGGAGAACAGAAGGAATCAGCCTTTTCTTTTCATCAGCTGGCGAACAGTGTTATTGTACTGGATGAAATCCAAAGCTACCGCAATAGTATCTGGACTGAGATTATTACATTTTTGAACGCATTTGCAAAGTATCTGAATCTTAGAATTATCATTATGTCTGCAACACTGCCCGAACTTAACTGGTTATCCTTGTGTGAGGAAACACCAGTTACATTAGTGGAAGAGCATGATAAATACTATCAGAATCCGTTGCTTTTAAAGCGTTCTCGTATCCATTATGATCTTCTTGCCAAGAAGTGTTCTCTGGAACTGCTTTTAGAGAAAGTGCTGCAGGAGCTGAAGAAGAAAAAGAAGGTTCTAATTGAGTTTATTACGAAGAAATCAGCAGAAGCATTCTGGAATCTGTGTGAAGATTATCAGGAGGAAAGTGTGCGTATTATTACCGGAGATGACACGGTCGCTGACAGAAAAAGAATTCTTGATGAGCTTAAGAATTCTCCTGATGGTGAGGGATTCTTATTAATAGCAACTCAGGTGATTGAAGCAGGAGTAGACATTCGTAACATCCAGGCTGGCTTTAAGGATATCTCTATACTGGATTCGGACGAGCAGTTTATGGGGCGTGTGAATCGTTCTTGCAACAGGGAACGGATTGGTGAAGTGTATTTCTTTTCACTTGATGTCACTGGTAATGTTTATCGAAATGATGCCAGAACCCAGAGAGAGTTGACTTTGGAAGAACCTCTTATGCAGCAATGCTTGGAACAGAAGGATTTTAAGACATATTACCAGAAGGTAATGGAACAGATTCGTATTAATAATGAGTCTGCTGATGAACGGGAAAATGTACAGGTTTTCTTCGGTGAAACGGTTAAAGCTTTGGATATGCCAGCAATTGCAGAACGGATGAGGCTGATAAAAGAGAAGGATCGAAAAACAAGTGTATTCTTTAACCGAACTATTAGTCTTGAAAACGGCACATTATGTGGTGCAGAGGTCTGGCAGCGGTTTAAAGAAATCGTTTATGACGATTCGCTCGAATATGCAGAGCGTGAGATATTACTACAGGATATCAGAGTGAGCATGAATCATTTTATCTATGAGGTAAGCAGTCATGCAGTATTTCAGTATGATGAAAGGAACTGTGAGCAGGTAGGAACGCTATATTATATAGAAGATGGGGAATCCTTTTTTAAGAATGGACGATTTAATCGGGAACAGTTTGAATATGCAGGGCAAATGATTATCTAGGAGGAATTATGGTTACTGGAACGTTAATGAACTACTATTTTCACTGTAAGAGACAATGCTATCTGGCTGGGAATCGCTTGAATCTAGAAGATAATAGCGAACAGGTTAAGATAGGAAAAGCACTACATGAAGAAAAAGAAGCAAAACGTAAAAATACAGAGATCCAGATTGAAAATGTAAAGATAGACAGTTTAACCAAGGAATATATTGTAGAATACAAAAAATCCGATGCGGATGTAGAGGCTTGCCGTTGGCAAATGTTATTGTATCTGTCGGAGTTAAAGAAGAAGGGCATTATGAGAAAGGGAAAAATCGAGTTCTTTGAGAAGAAGACAGGCAGCAGTAAAACGGAATATGTGGAACTTACAGAAGAATTAGAAAAGGAACTTATGTTGCATATACAAAAGATTGAGGAACTGATTGGACAAGCAGATATGCCTGAGATTCTTAATAAGGCAAGCTGTAAGAAATGCGCATATTATGAGTATTGCTATATCTAAGGAGGCATGTAATGGGTAATACAAGATACATATTTTCTATGGGAACGTTGAGCCGGAAGGATAATTCGCTGTGTTTTCGTAAGGGCGGGAAAAATGTTTACATTCCAATTGAAAATACTAGGGAGATCTATTGTATGAATGAGGTTGAAATCAATTCGAAACTTTTGGATTTCCTTTCGCAGAATCACGTAGTGGTACATTTTTTTAACTATTATCAGGGGTATAGTGGAACGTTCTTTCCAAGAGACTTATATATGAGTGGTAGGTTGCTTGTGCAGCAGGTTAAGACCTATGAGCAAAGGCGTACTGTCATAGCAAAGGCTATTGTTGCGGGAATTGCAGGCAATATATATGAGGTTCTGTATCATTATTATAAGCATGATAAGAAGGAAGTGAAGCCAGTACTGGACTGGATACATGATGAGTTTCCGAATGAACTTGAAAATGCTTCTGATGTGAAGCAGATTATGGCGACAGAAGGTAATGTATGGGGCAGATTCTATGATTGTTTTTCATACATTTTGCCAGAAGATTTTGTAATGAACAAGAGAGTAAAACGTCCACCAGATAATCCAATTAATGCAATGATATCATTTGGTAATACGTTGCTGTATACGAAAACGATTGCTGTGATTTATCAGACCCATTTAGACCAGAGAATCAGTTTTTTGCATGAGCCGTCGGAGGGAAGGTTCTCACTAAGTCTGGATATGAGTGAAGCATTCAAGCCTGTCATTGTTTTCCGAACGATTTTTGATCTGGTGAATAACCGAAGGATACAGGTGGCAAAGCATTTTGATAAACAGGTTAATTATTGTCTGTTGAATGATGAGGGGCGAAAAATCTTTGTTGAGGCTTTTGAGGCTCGTCTGGAACAGGTGTTTCAACATCCTAAGCTTAAGCGAAAGGTGAGTTACCGAACAGCTATGAAGTTAGATTGCTATAAGCTGATTAAGTTTATTCTTGAGGAGAAGGAGTTTGTTCCTTTTTCGCTAAAGGATAATGTGTAGGTTGGGTTAGGCTGGGAAGGAGGCTGTATTGACTAAGAAGAATTTTAACTATAATTATGCATTTCTGTTTTATGATGCGAATGAGAAGCGAGTGCAGAAGATATTTAAAGTCTGTAAGAAATACTTATCGCACTATCAGTATTCGGTGTTCAGAGGACCGATTACGCCTTCTCAATTGATATTATTACGTCAGGAATTGAAGAGGGTAATGGATAAGAATGAAGATTTTGTATGTATTGTGAAGCTTATGAATAGTCAGGTATTTGATGAGGAAATATTAGGAAACCCTCATGATGCTACGGGGGAAGATTTGATTATTTAGCTGGATTTTTACCAGGCGACAAAAGTGTGGAAAGGTCTGGATGTGCTTTAAACACTAGGGTTTGGGTGATTTTGTTATGAGGAGTGATAAAATCGGGTGCGCCTGGTAAAATTTTCGGAAGGTATTGATTTTTCTGGGGTTCTGGGGTATGATTGTTTTGGAAAGGGCGAGTTTTCGCGGATAGAACAGTAACAAGAGTTGTATTGAAACGTATCTGTAGTGAAGTCGTTTTTCTGTTCTAGATTAAATAGAACAGTAACAAGAGTTGTATTGAAACACATTTATTGAGAATGGTATTGAATACATTGACAAATAGAACAGTAACAAGAGTTGTATTGAAACTCCCAAGGGAAAGACCCCATATACTATGGTATGTCAATAGAACAGTAACAAGAGTTGTATTGAAACACACCAGTGTTGCAAAACACCAGTGTTACAGTTCCAATAGAACAGTAACAAGAGTTGTATTGAAACTATATTTACCTCCTATTTATCATTTACTAATTTATAATAGAACAGTAACAAGAGTTGTATTGAAACTTTCTTTCCTGATATGTCTTCTATTTCTTTTATATTTATAGAACAGTAACAAGAGTTGTATTGAAACTTCGCCAGCCATAAAGCTGACACAGAACAAACTTTTGATAGAACAGTAACAAGAGTTGTATTGAAACTTGCAAAATTAAGGACAGGGTTTGGCAAGTAATAAATAGAACAGTAACAAGAGTTGTCTTGAAACTATTACATTTTTCATACAAAAAATAACTGCCAGACCTCGAAAGAATCCAGCAGCTCGTGTAAAATATCAGTATGCAAACATCTATATATTTCCAAAAAGATCATACAAAAAATGCAAGTGGATATCAATTGAAACTTCCGCTAAATATCGAAACAATTATTCCAAAAAATGATTCTGTGCGGTTACAAAGTCAGTTTGTGGTGGCAATGGTTTTGCCAGACCTATATTCTACATAGGAATAATAAATACAGATTTTTCTACACGCGCTATGGAACTTTATTGTAGACCAGCTAGTTAAAGTCAATGGTTAATAAAAATTGAAATCCATTCAATTATGGTTTTATGGTGGCATGAAGGATTTTAGCAGGTGTAAGGTACTGACTTAGAATCATTTTTTCCTTTCCTGATACAAAAGTTTTTGATAGAATTAGTGATGAGAGAATTAATAACAAAGACCTCAAATCCTGATTCTTTCAGGAGGCAGAAGAGCGGGAAGTGGTAGATTCTGGTGAAATTCAGAAATATACGAGATTTCATGGAGTGCAGCTCTTTTGCTTTTTTTATTGCAGAAATGGCAAGTGCAAGGAAATTCGAACTATTGTGAATAATTTTAAATCTCAGATTCTATATGGAGATTATGAAACTGTATCAAGTCTTGCAATTTACAGCTTTTACGCCCAGGCAATGTAAAATATAAATGGAATTTTAATAAAAAATTAATGATACGTCAGAAAGGAACAACCCTCATGAATCACATTTACTTTACAAGACACGGAGAAACCATCTGGAACGTCGAAAACAAAATCTGTGGAGCAACAGACATCGCCCTTACCGATTATGGTCATCAACAAGCAATTGCGCTAGGAAAACAAATCGCAGCAGATGGCTTGCAAATTGATCAAATCCTATATTCCCCTCTACAGCGCGCAAAAGAAACCGCAAGACACATCTCCGAAGAAACTGGCATCCCAATGCGAGAAGAGCCAAGACTAAAAGAACAGAACTTCGGAATCTACGAATCCACTCCACGAGACGGAGAAAAATTTCGTCTTGCAAAAATGAACTTTATCAACACATTCGAAGGCGGAGAATCCATGGCGCAAATGTTTCAGCGGATCTACAATTTGCTAGACGATCTCAAAACCCAGTCCGAAAACAAAACCTTCTTACTCGTTGCCCACAACGGCATTGCAAGAATTGTACAGTCCTACTTTACAGACATGAGCAACGAAGAATTTGCAATGTTTGGAATTCATAACTGTGAAATTCTTGAATATAAGTGGTGATTAACCGTTATTATGATATAGCTCTAAAAAGGAAGGAATTACCACGAAAAAACGCTCATTGTGTCGAAATACAATGCCGATAAAATTAACATCTGCTCATTGATTGATAGAAACAGAAAAAATGGTAGAAGGAGAGCGTTGTTAAAAAGAATATGGTAAAAAAGAAACAAAAAAGTATAAAAAATACGATCTTTCTTAGTTTAATGGTAGTCGGAATCGTGCCGTCAGTAGTATTTGCCTCAATTGCAGGGGGTGTGGTGATGTCTTCTATGTACAAAAGCGAAGTCAGTTCATTGAGACAGATTTCAAGTCTGATTACAGAAAATATGGAAAAGTGGGGAGACGAGAACATAATTTTTGTTGAGGATTTTGCATCATCGGAGATATTAGTGAGCAATGACATTGATATGATCCAGTCAGAGCTAAAAAACAAGCAGGCACAGAATAAATCTATTGAAAATATTATTTATGCAGATGTATCCGGTAATATTTTGGCGGATTCTTTTGGAACAAAAAATGAGAATATAGCAGGTGAATCTTATTTTAAGAATGTAAGGGTAGAATACACTTATGTAAGTGACAAGATTGGTGAAGATAAACAGGCATTCTTTATTTTTTCATCACCAGTAAAGAAAGATAATAAGACTGTCGGTTATATCCTATGTAAGGTAAAAGCAGATAGTATTGGCTCTGCTATTGGAAAGAACACTTTCTCTAACAAAGGTCAAGTAATTGTATATAATAATGCCGGTGAAATCATGTACCAAAATAATGAGAACAACGGCAAGAATATGAATTTACTTGATAGCAAAAGTGGATTTAGTACAATAGCTAAAAATGCATTGGAAGGAAACTTTAACAGTGTCAAATATTCAAATGGATCCGACCATGGAGTGGCTTCATATAACTATGTATCCTCATTAAACTGGGGCACTATCATTACAACTTCAAACAAGGATGTATATGCTGGGTTCAGAAACTTAATAGCAGTAGCTGTACCACTTAGTATAACTGTTATTATATTGACTGCTGTATTATCCGTTATTATTTTAAAGAAATTTCTCGGAATTATAAATCGTATCTTAGATTTTACCAAAGAAGTTGCAATTGGAAATCTTAACGTGGAGGCTAACATTGGTGATGCAGTTGAGATTGCTAGTATCAGTGATAATTTGAATGTGATGGTTGAAGGATTAAGAAAACTTGTTCTAAGTATTAGTCAAAATAGTGTAACTCTCATTCAATCAGCCAACGAATTAGGAGAACTTTCTTTAGTAGCAGAAGATAGCAGTCAAATTATTTCCAAATCAATGGCAGAGATATCAGCTGGTTCTGTTTCACAAGCAGAAGAGACGGAACACATTTTAAATGAAGTAAGAGATTTAGAAAAACAGCTGCAAGATCTTATGAAAAATGTTTCTCAGACAAACGAGGCATTAGTAAAATCAGAAACAGCTCTTAAAAAGGGAAGTAAAGAGACGAGAGAACTTCAGACTACATCACAGCAACAATTTGAACTTATTTCTAAAGCTGTTGTTGAAATTAACAATCTTGCAGAGTTTGTAGATAGTATCGATAGTATTATGGAAGCCATTGGCGATATTGCAAGCCAGACAAGCTTACTGGCATTAAATGCTTCGATTGAAGCGGCTAGAGCAGGTGAACATGGTAAAGGATTTGCTGTTGTAGCAGAGGAAGTTGGTAAATTAGCGAACGAATCACATAGTGCAACACAAAAGACTAGTGCTATCTTACAGAGTATAAAAGAAAAAGCGGAAGAAGCCAAAAAAATAATGAATTCTATTGATGCAGGAATGAAGCAACAAATCGAAACAGTAGATGGAACAATGAACATATTCCATGAAATCACTGATGTTGATACAACAATTGCTCAAAATGTGAAAACCGTAAGTGGGCTAATTGATTATATTAAATCATTTACAGACAGTTTACTTGTATTAATTGAGACAGTTTCTAGTGGAACAGAACAAAGTGTTGCGGTTGCAGAAGAAGTTACAGCAACGTCAAGTGAACAGTTAACAGTTGTTGAAAAATTAAAATCCTCAGGCGAAGGTATTTTGCAGATTGTAAATGAATTAAATGATAATATTGACAAGTTTAAAATAGAATAAGGAGGAGACAGTATGAAGAAGAAATTATTTAGTCTTGGTATCGCATGTGCTGTATCCGTATTAGCTCTCAGTGGTTGTAAATCTAAAAATGCTGCAAATGAGAATAATATTGTTAATATATCCATTCTCAATTCCAAAACAGAAATTAATGAAGTCTTAGAAGATGTGATGAATGATTTTATGCAGGAAAACAAGGATATCATCATCAAACTTGTTAAGTTTAGTAACACAGGAAATTATGCTGATAGGTTAACAGGACTCATTGCCGTAGATAATGCACCGACCTTATCATTAATGGATGTAGCTGATATAAAGAATTACAAGGATAACTTCTTATCATTATCCGATGAAAAGTGGGTAGATGAAGTAGTCGGTGGAATTAGTGACATCGCAAAAAATGATAAAGGGGAAGTTATTGCATTCCCATTGTCTACAGAAGGAACTGGAATTATTTATAATAAAAAAGTACTAAGCGATGCTGGGGTCAATCCAGATATTATAAAGACGATAAAAGATTTAGAAGATGCCTTTAAAAAAGTAAAAGCAAGTGGAAAAGATGCAATTATTATTGCCAATGAAGACTGGGCTTTAGCAAATCATTTCTTAGCAACAGCTTATGCAGCAGATATTGATGATTCAAGTGTTGATGCAACGGCTTATTTTGAAGGTCTTAAGAGTTCTTCAGATGCAATTCCAGCAAATAAGAAAATCAATGGTTTAATTGATGTCTTTGATATTATGAAAAAATATAATATTTATGCTGATAAACCATTTTTACCATCCTATGACACATGCTCTAAGCTGCTTGGCAGTGGAAAAGTAGGTTTTTGGTATGGTGGAAACTGGGCATCTGGTAATATATTAGCTAATAGTAATGGTAATAGTGAATTTGGATTCCTTCCAGTTCCGATGAGTAATAACGCTTCGGATAAAATGAATCGTTCCATTGCGATTGGTATTACAAAGTATTTTTCTATCAGCAGCAGTGCATCGGAAAAACAAATTGAAGCAGCTAAGAGATTCTTAGATTATTTAGTGTATCACAAGAACGGAAATAAGTTTTTAGTGGAAGACTGTGGTATGATTCCAGCGTTTTCTAATATGGAAATTCCAAAAACAGATCCATTGGTAAATGAAATTGTAAAATATAGAGAAGCGGATCAAACTATTGAATTAGTAAATGCGTATTTACCAAAAAATAATCAAAAAGAGCTTGGTGGTGCATTACGACAATATCTAAACAATGAAATTACAAGAGAACAATTGATACGGATTATTAAGAACTTCTGGAAGAATAGCTAGTGAGTCTTAATAACAGGAAGAAGAACGTGAGAAATTGCGTTCTTCTTTTTTTAAGAGAATTATACCACCACCATTTAGCAGCGCTGCCGAATCAGCTTCATGGATTAATTGGAACTCCTGCGGATGTATTTAGTTCATACGTTCATGGTTCATCATCTTCAGTTAATAACTCAATTGGAATCAAGTTGTGTTCAAAATTTTTAAACAAATAAATTATAATTTTTCACCATCCACCTTGCATTCTCAAAATATAAGAGTACAATAATAGTTAAATCAAACATACTAAGCGAAAGGATGAATTAAGATGAGATTTGCCGAAAGAATGAATCATGTTTCAAAATCTTTTATTCGTGAAATTTTGAAAGTGACAGACCGCCCAGAAGTTATTTCTTTTGCAGGAGGTTTGCCAAATCCAAAATTCTTCCCAAAGAAAGAGATTGCAGAGGCAACACAGAAAGTAATTGAAACCAATGGAGATAAAGCACTTCAATATAGCACAACCGAAGGATATGCGCCACTTAGAGAGTACATATATAATCGTTATTATAAAAATATTCCAAATGTAACACTAGATAACATTTTAATTACAAATGGTTCTCAACAAGCCTTAGACCTAATTAGTAAAGTATTTATAGAAGAAGGCGATTGTGTTCTAGTTGAGAAACCAGGATATCTAGGTGCAATTCAATGTTTCTCAGTTTTTATGCCAGAAATCAGACAAGTAGAGCTCTGTGAAGATGGAATCAACTTAGAAGAGTTAGAAGAAATGCTTACAAAATACAATCCAAAATTATTCTACTGTGTACCAAGTTTCCAAAATCCAACAGGTCTTACATACTCCGAAGAAAATCGTAAAAAACTTGCCGAAATCATGAAGAAGACGGATACGATCTTAATCGAAGACAATCCATATGGAGAATTGAGATTTGAAGGGAAAGACTGCTCCATAATTAAAACCTATCTTGGAGACCAGGCAATCAGCCTTGGTTCTTTTTCCAAAGTATTTACCCCAGGTATGAGACTTGGATGGCTTTGTTGCTCCAATGAGATCCTGGATAAAGTTATTACTTGTAAACAAGCCAGTGATTTACATACCAATATTTTCTCACAAGTTATTTTAGCGCAGTATCTAGAAGATAATGATATGGATGCACATATTCAAGAAATCAGAGATGCATATGGCATGCAAAAAGAGTGCATGGTAAATGCCATGAAAAAGTATTTCCCAGCAGAAGTGAAATTCACGAATCCTGAGGGGGGAATGTTCTTGTGGCTGACACTTCCAGAAGGTGTATCATCTCTTGATCTGCTAAGTGAAGCTGGTGAGAAGAATGTAGCTTTTGTACCAGGCAACCCATTCTATGTAAATGTAGATAAGATTAATACTTGTCGTTTAAATTATACGGCGTCGGAGCCAGAAGAGATCGAGGAAGGTATTAAGAGACTGGCGGAAGTGATTAAGCATAATTTATAGAGTTAGCCTGTATAGTTTTCATGAGGATGTCGCTTTTCATAGAAGGGATGTCCTCATTTTTCATTTCCTGCCATTCTCTTTTTAAGATTGCATATTGCATGGTGTTTTCGTAGAGCGTTGTTCCATCTGGGTTATTTACAAATGATACAAATTCCAGAAATAACCCTTCACGGCGCATACCAAGTTTCTCGCAGAGATGCTGGCTTGATAAGTTGTAATTTTCTGTATAAGCGTAAATTCGCCTTGCTCCTTTTTCAAAGAAGAGATAATCAAAGAATGCTTCGGCGGTCTCAAACGCATAGCCATTTCCTTGGTAGGATTCATTTAGCATCCAGCATGGGCTGAATGTATCGAGGGTGGTATCGTTTGGTTCGGGTGATTCTGGATAGGCATCGATTTCACCGATGACTTTGCCAGATTCTTTGAGGGTGATGGCAAAGTAGTTTACTGAATGATATGGTGATCGTTTTTAAGAATGATTTGACATATTGCAAAATGGATAGTATAGTTAGATGTAAAGAGGTACTACCGATAGACGGTTAGTCCATTTAATATTGTGTTAATAACCGCATAGTTTGGACGGCTACGGCGGTTATTTTTTTGTTCTGTTACAGCCTATTGTATAACCTAGACCGAAAGCAGTTAAGCATAAGCTTAATACTGCTATTAGACCTTCTAATGTCATCATGGGCATCTCCTCCTATTATGTAAGATTTCCAACGTATCAGCGTGGAGTTCTATGTACTCTAAAAGTATCGTAATCGGAGGGAACTGTCCTCCGAGGAGGACTAACCGCCTACCGTAATGGTAGTACCTAAAACGATTATAACATTGAAACAGGAAATGCACAATTGCAAAAATGAGCAGGCATGTTGTTATAAATAGCATATTAAATCGTATTATCTAACACGAGATGACGATGTTAAGCGTGTACAAAGGATGTTTACGTTGTAATCTTCTACATAAGGGAAAATAGGTCTGTTACAGTTGTTTGAGTAGAGGATTGCAAGATGTTAGGGGAGAGGGATGAAAGTATAGTCTTAACATATTAGAGAAAACTCGTAATAATAATGTTAATAAAATAACAAGCGTATTTATGATAAACAATTATTGGGTGTAAACAAGTTGGGAAAATTGTTAAATGTGCAGGATATACGTGTGCAATTCCCAGGTGCATTTTATGGAGAATCTTTGCAAAGCCAATGCTGGTGGGAAGTTGATGGGAAAAAGTAAGAATGTTAAGGATATATCAATAGTCTGGGAAAATTTTAAGAAAAGCTTGAATTATAAGGGGTTTGTGGTATGATAGAGAATAGAAATGCCCTAAATACGTGGGTAGAACAGTAACATGAGATGTATTGAAACAGATATACCAACTTCACAATCCCTGATGATTTAGAGGTAGAACAGTAACATGAGATGTATTGAAACGATTATGGAATAAGTGTAACGTCAGAGAATGCAAGTAGAACAGTAACATGAGATGTATTGAAACATAGCTATTTTTGATGCTTCAAGATAGGATATGTGTAGAACAGTAACATGAGATGTATTGAAACATTATTGAGGCATATTATAAAACTGGAGTGGATGCGTAGAACAGTAACATGAGATGTATTGAAACCTAGGTAGCAAAGGAAACCTAAGTTTAAGTTTCCCTGTAGAACAGTAACATGAGATGTATTGAAACTTGCAGTCTCTAACTGTTCCGTTGTCTTATATGCCGGTAGAACAGTAACATGAGATGTATTGAAACTGCCTAGACTGTCCTGGGATGTCCTTATTGGGGTTGTAGAACAGTAACATGAGATGTATTGAAACTAGTGGTAAAATCTCAGGACAGATTAATGAGAAAGTAGAACAGTAACATGAGATGTATTGAAACGAATCAAATAAAACAAAGCAGATTTGCGCAAGAGTAGTAGAACAGTAACATGAGATGTATTGAAACAAATGCTGATTTAGATGAAATGCTAAATAGGCATGTAGAACAGTAACATGAGATGTATTGAAACAATTTGAATCATCCTGTTCCTCCTTCCATCCATAAGTAGAACAGTAACATGAGATGTATTGAAACCCTTTATAGAAGTTGCATTGCCTGCAAGCTGGCAGTAGAACAGTAACATGAGATGTATTGAAACAAGTTAATATATTTATACCAGGGGAGTGATTTAAAGTAGAACAGTAACATGAGATGTATTGAAACTAAGGAGCTTGATGAGATATGGACATTTGGTGTAATGTAGAACAGTAACATGAGATGTATTGAAACGGATGAACTCGGCGAAGAATTAGGCGTTACAGGAACGTAGAACAGTAACATGAGATGTATTGAAACATAGAAAAAATGAAATTTGAGCCGATTAGGCATGTAGTAGAACAGTAACATGAGATGTATTGAAACAGTCGTAAACAAATGAATACTTTTCGATTGGTTCGTAGAACAGTAACATGAGATGTATTGAAACCTTCCTTTTAATTAATATAATACCACCTTATATCGTAGAACAGTAACATGAGATGTATTGAAACGAAGTTAGGAAGAAACCTAATGACTGAAGATGAAATAGTAGAACAGTAACATGAGATGTATTGAAACAGGTTTGGAAACAATGCAAAGGATGCATTTTCCAGGTAGAACAGTAACATGAGATGTATTGAAACGAAAGGTGGAGTTGGAAAGACAACTACCACGTTAAAGTAGAACAGTAACATGAGATGTATTGAAACTTATAACCACTGCTTGCATTTGCAAAACCACCCATTGTAGAACAGTAACATGAGATGTATTGAAACAAAGATACTCTTAGAGGCTTTGAAAAGCTTCTAAAAGTAGAACAGTAACATGAGATGTATTGAAACTTGATAAAGCCGGGGGAAAGTCGGCTGGAATATGAAGTAGAACAGTAACATGAGATGTATTAAAACTATACCATGTTCATCATGATATTTTTATGCATTGGGTTGAACAAGTAACATAGTATACATTAAACTATGGTATTATATAAAGATTGCTTATATTTAATTATTATGCAATCACATAACTGTGAGACAAGCATAAACGCACAATTCAGAAAATTTAGGCATTATATCAAAAGAACACAGAGTACCCTTAAAAAGAAAATTTAATAATTAGATATAAAAAAAATACTAAGAAATGTTTAGCAAAGGAGCTTGAAGATGAGTAACATATTTATATGCTTTTTAAGCGAAATGCATTTACCAAAACCGAAAGGATTTCCTAATATATGCACAAAGGAAGATTTGAAGATTAATTATTATAAATCAGATAGTTCAGACAAGACCTATTGTGGTTTATTAACGGATGAGGCAGCAACGTATTATGTTATAGATTCGCTATATGAAAGAAAGGAATACATAGATAAGTTTATTATTATTTGTTCAGAACGTGTGAGAAATCCTATTTCTGAAATTATAGAGCAATGGAGACCGTTGCTAATCCAGCAAATTGGCTTAAAAGTAAAAAAGGATATTTCTGCATTGAACTATTATTTAGGAAGTGTAGATGAATTTATAAGTAACAGAAAATATTTGGGTTATGAAGAATGGTTAGAGAAGAAAGTTCAAATTGTGAACATAGTGGACGAACCAGAAGAAAATGATATTTACAATTGCATGACAGAAGTAGTTCAGAATATTAAGGACGGAGATACATTATATTTGGACGTAAATGGTGGCTATCGTGATGCCGTTACTATTCTAATTGGATTATGCAGGATGCTAAGGACAATTCACCCCTGTATTCAATATGGGAAAAATATTTACATCCCATTTACAATTAGAACTGAAGAAGATAAAAAGGTAATTAATAAGATAAAAAATCGAACATTCTTGTTTTCTATGTTTGATTTAATATCAGGTATAGATGAATTTGATAAAAGTGGAAGTGTACATAAACTTGAGGAATATTATAAACATAAGCAAAGCCCTGTTAAGCAGTTGCTTATCGCAATGAGACACGTTTCAGATAGTTTAAAACTTTGCTTTTCCAATGATATTTTAGTGGCTTTTGAAGAATTGAACCAAGCGTTCGAAATGTGGAATGAATCAGAGTACGAATCTGAAACAGAACTAGAGTCATTTCTTTTTAAATATGTAAAAACAAAATACGGAAAACTGATCCAAAATGAGGTAGCGAAAGATATCGAACTTATGGAATTGGTAGATTGGTGTGTAGATCATGATTTGATTCAGCCTGCTATTTGCTTACTTGTTGACAAATTACCTGACTATTTAGCAGAAAAGAAGATCCTTTATGTTGAAGATGAGAAAAAAGAAATGCTACAACAGTATTTTCATAAAAAAGATAAGTATAAGTCATATGATTATTACATTTTTACCGAATTAATTGAAAACATGTGTAATGGGAACCTTTATGGTAAGAATTTTAGCAAAGTTGTTATAAAGCTGTTTCAAGAAAAGACGCTATTTCAAAGCGATGAATTAGTGAAAACGTTTGAATTTTTAGAAGTTCTAAATCGAGATGAAAGTTTAAGAGATTACATTGAAGCTTCATTGCTGATATCGGAAAGCTATTCTAAACTTAAAACAGGGCAAAAGTATGATGCAGTTAATAGTAATAAAGATATTGTTTGGAAAATAGTATCCTATTGCGTGTTCAACAAGCAGGCGCAAAAGAATAACACTCTTGACAATCTAGCAGAAAAATTTTTGGATCTTCCTAGCGAAAAAACTTCAAAAAAAAACGTATTGCAAAAGAGTATTGAACTTTGGGCTAAGAATAAAAATATTGAGAAGATGGGGCGTGCTGAAAGATACTGTAGCAATATAACGCAGAATTTAATTTGTTCTGACTGTTATCCAAAATATACTACACAACTAAGAGATATGTTAGAAATCTATTTTACTATCAAAGATATACGTAATGCTTCATTTCACAACGGAGAGTATAAAAGTATAAGTATTGACGAGTTAAGATGCCAGTTCAAAAAAATCAAATCTCTACTCCTTAGTTTACGTCTATTTATGTAATACCATGTTGTTATGTTTTGTAATATATGATACAATATTACAAAATAAAGCATAAACCAATGATAAAAAGTATATTATATCTTAATAATAGAACAGAAACACACGTAAAACCTAACGAAAGATAAGGTAACGTGTGTTTTTTTATAAGTTAAGCCAAATGAAGTCAACCATAAGAAAAATCAAAATGGAGGAGAACACATGCCCAGCAAATGTTTAGTAGTAATTGAAGTTTCACAAAAGCAACGGTACATATTTAGCAGCAACAGGCTCAGAGAAAACATCGGTGCATCCATCGTTGTTGCAAAAATGACAGAAAAAATACCAAGATTAGCACTACAGGAATATGCAAACAGTGAAAACAAAGAACTAGGTTCATTCACATTCTATGATCCAAACAACGAAGAACCATTTAACAACACAGTCTTTTGTTTTAATGGTGGCGGAAAAAGCGTCTACAAGTTTAACAACAAAGAAGAAGCAAAAACGTTTATAAAAATCGCAAGCCGCTACACTATCAAGAATTATTTTGGAATCGAAATATTTTACGCTCTCTACGAATATGACACAGACAATGAAACAGAAATAGAAGCAGTAGAACATCTTTACGAAAAGCTGGAGGAGAAAAAGCAGACACGTCTCCAAAGCTTTCGTCTAATCGGCATTGGATTGAATCAAAAATGTCCGTCAACCTCATTACCAATTCATGTTTTAAATAAAACAGATGGAATTCCCCAAAGACTTATTGATACGGCAAAGGAAGATTTGGAAAGAATCAATCACGATATCAGAGCCAACAGTCCTAATCTGGACACCTACGGAAAAGATGGGTTCAACTTGCAGGTATACACAAAACTTGCTGAAGTAAAAGAGCAGGATAAGTTCTTTGAACGATATCTTCCTTCGCAGTACCGAGAAGAATGCAGATTTGCACACGATATGGATCTGCTGGGTGGTTCCAAGAATAAGAAAAATCAAATCGCGGTTATAACAATTGATGGAAACGGAATGGGAGAAAGAATACATAATTTAAAAAATGTACTAGTGGACAAGAATAAAACCAATTCCTACCTAGACGTATTAAAAGAAAACAGCCAATACATTACAGATGTTTATGAGTCCGCTATCCGAGAAGTAACAGGCATGTTATGCGAAAAAGAGAATTGGAACGAACTAAAGCAAACCCTTTCCTTGGAAGAGAATATAAAAAACGGAACAAGATATCTTCCAATCCGACCTTTAATTGCAGCTGGTGATGACATTTGTTTACTGACAGATGCCCGCATTGCATTATCCGTAACCACCAATCTATTAAAGGCAATCAATGATAAATCCAAAAGATCCGCAATCATCAAAAAAATGAATACGGGAGCGAAGAAATATAGCAAAGAATTCTTAGAATTCATACCAGAGAATGGACTCTTTGCCAGTGCTGGCTTTGTAATCTGTAAGCAGAAGTATCCATTTAGCAGAGCATATGAACTTGCAGAAGGACTTTGCTCCAATGCCAAGAAACGCTTGAGTGCAGAAAAAGAATTGAAGAAGAACGGAGCTTCTATGCTCGATTTCCATATTGCAATGGGAGAAGTGGACAACACCATCTCCAACGAGAGAGCTAGAAGAAAATTAAATGAGAATATTGATACACGAAAGCCATTTGTACTAGAACCAAAGGAAGGCAGCTACGCATTTGATTACCACAATTTCCAAAAGGCAATGAATATGTTAAAAGCAGTAGATTCTCTGAACACAGATTCCGAATCTAGTACCGAGAAGCGTGTTGGTAAAAGCAAAATCAAAGAATTTGCCTATTATATCCGCCAAGGAAATGAGATGGCTAAGAGTTTCTTGAATCAGACAGCAGAAATGAGTCAAGTCATCAAAGTGGATGAGATGGAGAATCAGAACGGCAATTATTCGATTTTCCTAGATGCAATCGAAATGTACGACTTTGATGTAGATATTAACGAAGGAAGGAAGAAGCATGAGAATGGAAAATTATCAAATTAAAATAGAACTTCTTACGGAAACTTTATTTGGAAACGGAGAAGCGATTCCTGGTTATATCGATGTTGACATCCAGACAGATGATTTTGGTTTCCCCTTTCTGAAAGCGAAAACATTAAAAGGTTTAATCCGTGAAAATGCAGAACTGCTCTGTAAGAATTTGCATTTGGATATGGAGAAAGTAAAAGAGTTATTTGGAGATGAAGAAACAGCCGGAATCCTGCGATTTTCCGATGCTGCTTTAAGTCCAGAAGTCCAGAAAGTGTTAAAGAATTATCTGAATGAGATATCGCAGAATGAAAATGTAACGATCGAAAAGGAAGATATAAAACGTGCGATTACGACGGAATACAGTTTTACGAGAATTGAAAATGGTGTACAAGCAGCTCATTCTCTCCGTACCGTGCGAATGCTGAATAAAGGGATGATATTTTGGGCGGATATTACTGCAAGCGAAGCTCTTTCTGATACAAGCAGATGTCTACTTGGCTGTGCGACAGGTTTGTTAAAGCATGTCGGTACGTTAAAGAGTAAAGGGAAAGGCTGTGTAAGAGCTGAATTATTAGTATCAGGCAAACAAATTACTTCATCCTGCTTTGATAATCTAGGAAGAACGGAGGATGTGCGATGAAACGATATATAAAATACAGAATCACAACATTAGAGCCATTAAAACTAGCAGGAGAAGGAAGTCAACAAGGCACTGTTGTAACAAGAAACTTCATTCAAGGTGCTGCGATTCGTGGAGTTTTAATTGGAAAGTATCTGAAAGAACATCCTGACGAGGAAATTGATGCCTCCATTCATCAGAGAGAAAAGTTTCTGACTAATACAAAGTTTTATTCTGCGTATATAGCAGCAGATAAACAAGCAACGATACCAGTACCATATGTTTTCCAAGCCGATAAACAAGTGATGCGTGAACAGGAAGAAAGAGGAGAAGATATCGACATTCAGAACCGTTTTCATAAAGAGCAAGAAAAAAAGGGAACGCAGCCAGTAAAGCGTAACGCATTTTGCGTAATGAATGACGAATGCATG
>CALFNR010000070.1:0-43801 GCA_937903005.1 uncultured Lachnoclostridium sp.
AGTTATGAAGAAGGAGTTCAGCCGTTTCTTTGGAGACAAAAGAATGGTGTTTTCAACATTAATTTTACCAGCGTTAATGATTTATGTTTTATACTCTTTTATGGGCGATGGATTAATGAATCAGTTTGAAGTAGATGATGATTATGTCTCAAAAGTTTATATCTGTAATGCGCCAGCTTCACTACAGCCTGCATTTGACCAGATGTCAATTGATATACAGAAGGAAGAATCGCTGGATGTAATGAAAGAAAAGGTTCAGAATAAGGAGATTGAGTTATTAGCAATTTTTCCAAAGGACTTTGATGCTGCTGTACAGGCTTATGATAGTAAGACATCTACAGAGGATGCCCCAGAAGTTGAACTTTACTATAATTCAGCAAAAACTGAATCCAGTGCAATGTATACTTCTTTTGAACAAATGCTCACACAATACGAAGGCAGCATGTGCAACAAGTTCGATATTAACATGGGTGAACAGGAAAAGTTTGATTTGGCAACAGATAAAGACTCTACTGGAATGTTCTTTTCTATGATGTTACCAATGCTACTTCTTATATTTGTATTCAGTGGCTGTATGAGTATTGCACCAGAATCGATTGCTGGTGAGAAGGAGAGAGGAACCATAGCAAAGCTTCTTGTTTCGCCAACAAGACGTAGAGATATTGCATTAGGAAAGATTATTAGTTTGAGTATACTTGGTTTACTGTGTGGAACTTCCAGCTTCATTGGTACGATCCTATCAATGCCTAAATTGATGCAAGGACAAGAGATGAGTGCATCCGTATATCAAGTGTCTGATTATGTAATGTTACTAATTGTAATATTTTCAACTGTACTTGTTATTGTAGGATTAATGTCTATTATCTCAACATTTGCAAAGACAGTGAAAGAAGCGGCGACATACCTTTCTCCAATTATGGTTATCGTAATGTTAGTTGGAATTACATCCATGTTTGGAAATGGTGCACCAACAGAACATTACATGTATCTTATACCTGTTTACAATAGTGTGCAGTGTATGAACGGGATTTTCGGATTTAGCTATGACATTGCGAATATAATAGTTACCATTGTAACTAATGTGTTATTAACAGGTATTTTATCTCTTATCCTATCGAAAATGTTTAACAGTGAAAAGGTTATGTTTTCGTAAACTGTTTATAGATGGGCGTCAAACATTTGAAGTTGGCGCTCTTTTTCATTATGAGGAGTCAGTCTAAATGTACACAAATCGTATTGTTGCGTTACAATAGAAAAAAGGAGACTTGGATATGATATATATAATAGGAATACTAATTCTGGTTTACCTGTATTGTATTATGCCACGTATGTTTCATAGACCAGATTATACGGAGTTAAAGAAGAGTGTATTTGCCCATAGGGGATTCCATGATAAAGAGAAGGGAATACCTGAGAATTCTATGACAGCCTTTCGGGAGGCAATTAAGTACGGTTATGGAATTGAAACGGATATTCAATTGACAAAGGATAAGAAGGTTGTAGTATTCCATGACTTTAACTTAAAAAGAGTCTGCGGAGTAGATAAGAAAGTGAGTGACATGACTTATGCAGAGTTACGAGAGCTTACATTGTTTGACTCCAATGAACATATTCCTTTATTTTCGGAATTTCTCAAAATGGTCAATGGAAAGGTGCCTCTGTTAATTGAATTAAAGTGTAAAGGGCCGAGTGATAAAATTGCCCCACTAGCAGATAGAGTACTGCGTGGTTATAAAGGAGTATATTATATTCAGTCATTTCACCCATTAGCATTAAAGTGGTATAAGGAAAATAGATCGGAAATAATAAGAGGTCAGTTAGCGGATTGTTATAAGTTACAAAAGAGACCTAGTAAGAATCTTGCATTCTTTTTACAGCAGCATTTAATATTTAATATAGTTTGTAGACCAGACTTTATATCCTATAACTACAAGCATCATAAAGAGATATCATTAAATATTTGCAAGTATGTTTTCGGATGTCCTCTTGCGGCTTGGACAGTGCGTTCAGAAGAAAAACTAAAGAAGGTTAAAAAAAAGTTTGATGTGATTATTTTTGAATATTTTAACGTAAATAATCATTGACGAAGTTTCCTATACAGGGTATAATTTTCATATATAGTAATTTAACGTGTTAAAGTGTAACGGTTTAAAGTAAAAGAGAGATATCTCATATAATTCTAACACTATGACACATAAAGGAGAGGGATTATATATGGAATATATCATTTGTATGGTTGTGTATTTGTTAATTATGGTGGGGATTAGCATATACGCTAAGAGAAGAACCAATAGCGTGAATGATTTTGCGTTAGGAGGCAGGTCGATTCCGCCATGGATGTCTGCATTTTCATACGGAACATCTTACTTCTCGGCTGTTATCTTGATTGGTCATGCAGGAAAGAATGGATGGACTTTTGGTATGGCTTCTTTCTGGGTAGTCATAGGCAACTCATTACTTGGTACATATTTAGCTTGGAGAGTATTAGGGAAAAAGACAAGGGAGATGACACAGCGTCTTAACGTTGCAACTATGCCACAATTTATAGGGGTTCGATATAAGGATCAAAAGCTAAGATATATCACATCCTTTATTATCTTTGTATTTTTAGTACCATATGCAGCATCCGTATACAAGGGGTTAGGATTCTTATTTCAAATTACATTTGGTATAGATGAAAAAATAATTATGTTAATTATGACAATTGTAACAGCATTTTATCTTTTCGCCGGAGGCTTTTTAGCCGCTTCAATTGCAGATTTTATTCAAGGCTGTATTATGATTGTTGGAATTGTATTATTAGTAATTTATGTGTTAAGCTACGGCAGTGTAAATGGAATTGTCAATGGTGTTCAAGGATTAAAGGAAATCAATCCGGATCTGATTATGCCTATGACTAAGAAAACAGCATTACCGTTAATATCACTAGTATTAATGACAAGTTTAGGTACTTGGGGGCTTCCACAGATGATTAGCAAGTTCTATACAATAAAGAGTGAAAAGTTTATTCCAACAGCAACTATTGTATCTACTCTTTTTGCTGTATTAGTAACAACAGGTGCTTATACAATGGGCTCTATGAGCCGCCTTATCCTAGGAAATGTGCCACCAACCGATGCCAATGGTAATATTATTTTTGATAAAATTATTCCTTTGGTATTAACGCAAGATGGATTAATGCCTACGATTGTTTTAGCTATATTATTAATCGTTATTTTAGCTGCTTCTATGTCAACATTAGCATCTTTAGTATTAGCTTCTAGCACTACATTTGTTATGGATTTAGTAAAACCGATTGCAAAAGATAAGTTTAGTGAGAAACAAACTGTATTATTATTACGTATCTGCTGTCTAGTGTTTGTTGCAGCTGCATATATTTTAGCTACAGGTAACAGTCCTATTCTTAATCTGAATGCATTATCTTGGGGCGTAGTATCTGGAAGTTTGTTAGCTCCATATCTTTTAGGCTTGTATTGGAAACGTGCAACAAGGACAGGTGTGTATGTAAGCATGGCGTCTGCAATTTTAATTATGATTGGAAGTGTTGCTGTATTTGGATTAAATAGTCCTTACATTACAACAATGAGTGCGGCGTCTATTGTACTTCCAAACGTTGTATTAGTCGTAACGAGTTTAGTGACTCAGAAGATGGAAGATAGGCATGTGGCGTATATTTTCAATTTAGCGCAGAACAAATAACAATATAGTATAAAAAGGTGGTTCTAAGAGTGAATAGAGTCACCTTTTTTAACTTGTAGGAAAGTTGTCTGCGAGTCCATCCCTGTAAGTTAAAAAACCCCTAAAATACAGGCGATGGATACACACAAGTGGGTTAGGAAGAGTGTCGTTAAAAGACAGCGACACCCACTCACATTTTGTTCCTAACAAAAAAAGTAAGAGAGAAAAATTTAGTGTTTGAAAGTCTGAGGTAATGTGGATATAATATACCTAAAGGTGAAGTGGGTAATAAAGCTCAACGGAGGGCACTAATGGGTGAAAAGTTAGAAAAGTTATATTTTGGGGATGTAGATGGTGAAACTGAGTCTCAGAGACAGGATTTTCAGGACATGTTTTATGATGAAGAAGATATTTATCAACAAGTACAAGATGAGAAGTTTATAATTTTAGGGCGAAAAGGAACTGGAAAGACTATTATTGGAGAATATTTGAAGGTTTGTTTTGATAAGGATACGGATTATAGTTATTGTAAAATATGTGATTCAGGTGATCTTAATTTATGCAAGCTGATAGAAATAGGAGAACAGCAAATTAATGTTCAAGAGGGAGAACTGGTATGGCAGTATATGCTTTACAGTATTTTAGCTGAGGTTTTATCAGAAGATCAAAAAGGGTTAAAGAAGTTGTTTTTTTGGTCGTCTTCATGTAAACTTAGCAAATTTTTAAAGCGAGAAGAAACACGGTATAAAGAAAATGGAATGAAGAAGAGCAATCAAAAGAACAATAGGTTTACTACACAACTAAATAAAATTGGAACAAATAGTGAAAGAAACTATTCAACTGATATTACATATGAGCTGAGACATTATTATGATAAAATTAAACCACTAAAGAAGAATGTATTACAGACATTAGGTAAGAAAAATGTAATTTTAATTATCGATGATCTGGACAATTTAAATTTAAGTGCAACTATGGATGTATATTATAGTCAGTGTATTGCAAATTTAGTTCGTGCTGTAAGTAAAATAAATCGTGAATTTAAGGAAATATCGGCGAACAGGAGTAAAATAATAATTTTGCTGAGGGATGACATCATAAACTATATTAATGAAAATGATTCAAATTTTAACAAGATAGTTTCTAATAAGGTAATTCGAATTGACTGGTGGAGTCCAAGAAATAAAGATGGAAAAAAGGAAGCTTATGAACATCCGTTAATGAAGATGATTCTTCGTAAAATAAAGACTTCTTCTGAGAATTTATGCGAAAAAACAGATAAAGAAGTTTATCAAACAATTTTTCCTGAGAAAATAGGAAATAAGGATTGTATGCAATATTTACTTGAATTTAGTTTAGGGAGACCACGTGATATCATACAGTTTTTAAATATTGTAAAAGACCGTCATAAAACAGAAAAAGTATTTCGAAAAAAATACTTTAAAGAGTGTGAAGGGGAGTATTCAATTGCGTTTAAAGATGAGTTAGATAATGAGCTAAATATACATGAAAACTCTGCCATGATAAAAGATGCAATGAAAATGATTTCTGATTTAAAGCGTATAAACTTCAGTTATGAAATAATAGAGAAACACTATATGAAAATGAGAAGATGTTACTCGAATATTGATAATTTAGATGAAGCACTAAAAGTATTATATAGTCTGGGTATTATAGGTAATACGTGGACTTATACAAATCGAAATGGTGAAAAGAAATACGGACATTCATGGGCATATCGGCTAGATGGAGAAAGAGAAGTTAATCTAGCAAAAAACTTCTATGTTCATAGAGCACTATGGAAAGTTATGTCTTTAAATAATTAAAAAAGAGAGAGCATATACCCTCTCCTTTTTAATAACCAGGCACTTACGTCCTGAACATTTATATAATTATATTATTAACAAAATAAATATATTCTATAATCACTATATTCAAAATGTGTGTTTTCGTGTTTTTATTCTAGCAAAACTTTGTAGATTTGTCAACTTTGTTTAGTGTTTCATATGTATACATTGTCTACATAAATCTGTCCAGATAAAATATATTTACTTAGCAGAAAAGAAATAAAGATAGGTTTTTCTTTTCTATTATGGTATACTTTTATTTGTAATATTTACATACGAAAGGAAGGAAATGAACAGTGGCAGAAAAGAAAATTATGCTAGGAAACGAAGCAATTGCTAGAGGTGCATATGAAGCTGGCGTGAAAGTTTCCGCAGCTTATCCAGGTACTCCAAGTACAGAAATAAGTGAAAATCTTGTACAATATAAAGAAATTTATTGTGAATGGTCTCCTAATGAAAAGGTAGCAACAGAAGTTGCAATTGGTGCTTCTATAAGCGGTGTACGTGCAATGGCATCCATGAAACATGTTGGTGTGAACGTTGCAGCAGACCCTCTATACACAGTTTCTTATATAGGTGCAACAGGCGGTTTAGTATTAGTAGCAGCAGATGATCCAGGTCTTTACAGTTCTCAGAATGAACAAGATACAAGAATGGTTGGTCGTGCAGCCCAGGTACCAGTAATTGAACCATCTGACAGTCAGGAAGCCAAAGACTTCATGAAATTCGCTTTTGATATGAGTGAAAAATATGATACACCAGTCATCTTAAGAACAACGACAAGATTGTCCCATTCTCAAGGTACGGTTACATTAGAAGATAGAGTTGAACCAGAAGATAAGGTTTATGAAAGAAATATTAAGAAAAATGTTATGATGCCAGGTATGGCTAAATTAAGACATATTGCAGTAGAGGAAAGAACAAATGCAATGATTAAAGACGGATGTGATTTTCCAATCAACCGTGTGGAGATGAATGACACAAGCATTGGTGTAATTGCAAGTGGTATCCCTTATCAATATGTAAAAGAAGCATTACCAAATGCATCAGTATTAAAGCTTGGTTTAGTAAATCCATTACCACGTAAATTAATTGAAGACTTTGCAAAGAAAGTTGATAAATTATACATAGTAGAAGAATTAGATCCAGTTATTGAGACACAGGTTAAATCCTGGGGTATTCAGTGTACAGGTAAGGAAATCTTTACAGTACAGGGCGAATACAGTGCCAATATGTTAAGAGAGGCTATCTTAGGAGAAAAATTAGATATTGCTGCTCCAGCAGATGTTCCAGCAAGACCTCCAATCTTATGTCCTGGATGTCCTCATAGAAGTGTATATTCTGTACTTAATAAATTAAAAATTCATGCAGCAGGTGATATTGGCTGTTATACATTAGGAGCTGTAGCACCACTTAACGTTGTAGATACAACAATCTGTATGGGTGCAAGTATCAGTTCCCTTCATGGTATGGAGAAAGCTAAAGGAAAAGATTATATTAAGAATTGGGTTGCCGTTATTGGTGATTCCACATTTATGCATACAGGAGTAAACTCCTTAATTAACATGGTTTATAACAAAGGGACAGGAACTGTTGTAATCTTAGATAACTCTACAACAGGTATGACAGGACACCAAGATCATGCTGCAACAGGTAAGACACTTCAAGGTGAAGATACTTATGCCGTAAGCATTCCTGAGTTATGTAGGGCAATTGGCGTTAAGAATGTAACAGAAATTAACGCATTTGATTTAGAAGGATTAGAAAAATTAATTAAAGAAGAAGTAGCCAAAGATGAGGTTTCTGTTATTATCACAAAGACACCTTGTATCTTTAAGGTACCAGCATCTAAGGTTAGATGTGTTGCCAACCCAGATAAATGTAAGAAGTGTAAAGCTTGCTTAAAACCAGGATGTCCAGCAATTACAATGAGTAGTGAAGGCGTTATTACAATTGATGACACTATGTGTAATGGTTGTGGTTTATGTCAGAATTTATGTAAATTTGACGCAATTGAAAAGGTGGGTGAATAGTTATGGCAACAAAAAATATTATGATCGTAGGTGTCGGCGGACAAGGAACATTATTAACAAGCCGTATTTTAGGGGGGATCACAATTCAAGCCGGCTATGATGTAAAATTATCAGAGGTACATGGAATGGCACAGCGTGGTGGTAGTGTTGTTACTTATGTACGTTATGGCGAATCTGTGGCAGAACCGATTGTAGAAGAAGGCCAGGCGGACGTTTTAATTGCATTTGAGAAGTTAGAAGCAAAACGATATGCACATTTTCTAAAAAAAGATGGGGTTATCATTGTAAATGATCAAAAGATTGAACCAATTACAGTTGTAACAGGTGCAGCAACATATCCAGAGAATGTGATCGAAGAATTAAGCAAGACTTATAAGGTACTTCCAGTAGATGCCATGTCTGAAGCACGTAAATTAGGCAATACAAAAGTATTTAACACCATCGTCTTAGGATTGGCAGCCCAGCATATGGATTTCTCATTAGAAGACTGGTACGCTGTAATTGAGAAAACAGTAAAGCCAAAAACGGTAGAGATTAATAAGAAGGCGTTTGCAGTGGGATATCAACTTAAATAAAAGAGGAGTATGAGAAATGATTTGGAACGAAACAAAAGAGTGCATGAGCAGGGATGAAATGAATACACTTCAAAGCTCAAGGCTAAAGAAGACAGTAAATCACGTTTATCATAATGTTGAGTTTTATCGTAAAAAGATGCAAAAGATAGGTATAGAACCTGGAGATATTAATGGAATTGAAGATATTACGAAACTTCCTTATACAACAAAGGATGATTTGCGAGACAACTATCCTTTTGGTCTTTTCGCAGTTCCACAATCTGAAGTAGTTCGAATTCATGCATCTTCTGGAACAACAGGGAAAGCCACTATCGTTGGTTACACAAGAAGGGATATCGAGATCTGGCAGGAGTGCGTTGCACGTGTTCTTACTATGGCTGATATCCATAAAAATGACAAAATACAAGTAGCATATGGATATGGTTTATTTACTGGAGGACTGGGCGTACATTATGGAGCAGAAAACCTGGGTGCCACAGTTGTTCCTATGTCCACAGGAAATACCAAAAAGCTTGTAACCATGATGGAGGATTTTGGGGTAAATGCAATTGCTTGTACGCCATCTTATCTGTTACATATTGCGGAGACATTAGAGGAAATGAATCTGATAGGTAAAATTAAGCTTCGTGCGGCAATCTGTGGAGCAGAACCTTGGACTGAAAACATGCGTAAGGAAATTGAAGAACGACTTCACATTACAGCCCATGACATTTATGGATTAAGTGAAATTATGGGACCAGGTGTAGCAGCAGACTGTAAACATCATGCAGGTTTACATATCTGGGAGGATCATTTCTTCCCTGAGATTATCAGTAAGGATACCTTAGAACCAGTTACAGAAGGAGAACTTGGAGAGCTAGTAATCACCACCTTGACAAAAGAAGCCCTACCACTGCTTCGTTATCGTACAAAGGATTTAACAAGCATTACTTATGAGAAATGTGAGTGTGGAAGAACAAGTGCTAGAATTTCAAGATTCAAAGGCCGTTCTGATGATATGTTAATTATTCGTGGGGTAAATGTGTTCCCATCTCAAATTGAATCTGCGTTATTAGAAATTAGTGAAACAACACCTCACTACATGATGATAGTGGATCGTGTAAATAATCATGATACATTAGAAGTGTTAGTGGAAGTAGAAGAGAGATTTTTCTCAGATGAAATCAAGCAATTAGAAGGTCTTACAAAGAAGATTGCCCATGTGATTCAGCAAGCAATTGGATTAGCTGTGAAAGTAAAACTTGTTGAGCCTAGAACACTTGAAAGAAGTGAAGGAAAATCAAAGAGAGTAATTGATAAACGTCAATTTGTATAAGTGAGGAGGGGTATCATGTTTGTAAAACAATTATCTGTATTTATTGAGAATCGTGAAGGCCGTTTGGAACAGGTGACAGAAGTGTTAAAACAAGAGGGCATAAATATTGTTTCTTTAAGTTTGGCGGATACATCTGAGTATGGAATGCTTAGGATGATCGTATCTGCTCCAGAGAAGGCAAAACAAGTGCTAAAAGAGAATGGTTTTTCTGCAATGCTTACCGATGTAATTGCAGTACGCCTGCCTCATGAAGTTGGAATGCTGCAAAAATTACTGCAGGTTTTATCTAGCGCAGATATTAATATTGAATATATGTATGCACTTGCAACAGGAAAAGATAATGCAGCAATGATCGTGAAAGCGAGCGATGCCCAAGAGGCAGTTAAGGCATTAGAAGAAAATAAGATGCAAATATACGGACCAGATGAGGCGTATACAATTAATGAGTAGCCCAAAGGGATTATGAAAAGGAATAAGAGGAAGCAGAGCATCTAATAATGATGTTCCTGCTTCTTTTTTCAGTTAGAATAGGATACAACAAAAAACAGCTTGTACAGATTGCACAAATCATTTTTACATATTTGGATCCAAATGGTGTAAAATACATAAGGAAATCCAATAGAATATATGTAAAACATCTCGAATTATGTAAGATATTTAAGAAGAACAAATGAAAATTTCACTCATGCTATAATTAGTTTACAAAAAGAATTAACTTGGACAGGAAAACATGATAAAATATACTATATAATAATTGTGCTAAGGTTGGCATTTCATGTTTTTTTGTTCTTTTAGTCAGGGGGCGATGAAAGCAGAAGCTTATGTTGGTATTATAAAACGTGTTATTCCTATTTATCATACAACAAAAAGCCGTAAGCTAAAGGGGGATGTAGATTCTCATTTGGCAAACGCAAACATACAGCAGGAACTATTGACTAAGAAAAAACGTAAGATACTGCAGACAGGCAATGAATTATGCACGGGCACATACTCTATGCAGGCAGTTGAAATGTTTTTTACACAAACACCCCGATTTGATCATAAAGCGTGAGATAAAATTTTTCAGAAATAGAAACATTCTTGAAGGGAATTCCTTTCTATTGTATAATAAAACTACATTGTTACAACAAAGTAGGTGAGAAAGTGGATTCCAATACGACAGTAAATGATCTTCTTGTAGGACTATTTGATGATATTGTTGACATGGAAGAAAAGGTATTAATAACGGGTGAATTTAAGGACATTTCTAAAAATGATATGCATATCATTGATGCAATAGGAAACAGTGAAACTAAGAATATGTCAACCTTAGCGAAAAAACTTAAAGTAACAGTTGGAACGTTAACGATTGCAATTAACAATCTTGTTAAAAAGGGTTATGTAAATAGATTGCGCAGTAAAGAAGATAAGCGAGTTGTGTTAGTATCATTAAGTGAAAAAGGACAACGGGCATATGCGAAGCACAGCAGTTTTCATGAAAATATGGTTCATACAATCGTAAATGGGCTTGGTAAAACAGGAACAGAAGTGCTGATTGATACTTTAAGAAAAGTACATGTATTTATTAATCATTATGAATCAGAAGAAAAGGAGTAAAGAAGATTGCTTATCTAATATCAGATAATACGTTATGAATATAAATGAAAAACAAAAAGGCTGCATTTGTCAGCCTTTTTGTTTAGTTTTCCTATTTTGTTGATAACGAATCATATGATAGGAATGAATATATTTTTAAAAATTACACTGGAAATCAGAAACTACGACGGAACCACTTACACTTTCGCCGGCTCCAGCATAAATTTTAAAACCAAATGCTCGAATATCATCAGCATCTTGCAAAGTACCGGAATACTGCCAGTTAGATGCTTTTGATTTCCATGTGGAACCTTGCAGATTGTAGGTAACATCTACTGTTTCACCAGCAGGGATGATGGTTTCACCATCTTCATCATCTACAATTCCACCGTTTTCCTGCCAAGTCCATCCACCACTTGCTCTAAGGACAAGAGAGGCATGAACAGGTTCTGTACTTTTGTTTGTTATTTTACAAGTAATCGTGCTATAATCGGAGAAGTCCATTCCAATACCAAGTCCAGGCTTTGTTTCTGTTTGAGCTCCGGCAGCAGTATCAGAGGTGGCATTGGCAAATTTGATTGTTAAATTGCCATCAGCATCGCAACCCATGCTTGTTGTTTTATCTTCCCAAGAAGTTTCTTGATATGCCCAAGTGAAATAGTTTGCTGATTTTGGACGATTAAGTTCAGCAATTTCAGCTTTATAAGCTGTTGCTGGTAAATCGTATCCCATGGAGATAAAATCTGCAGTGCCAGCGAATTTTGCACCAGCGCCTTGAATACGGAACATAATAGCATTTACTTCATCCCTAGCAGCACAGCTAGACATATCAAATGTAAGCAATGTTGTTACAGCAGCTGGAACAGTTGCATATCGATCGTATTCAGTCCATTTCCATGTAGAGCCTACTTTGAAGATTGGCTGAATTTGAATAGCATTTGCACTATTATTTCTTACTACAATACTAATTGTTTTGTATTTGCTTAAATCTACGCCAGAAACCATGTTAGATAAGTATGGGTAAGGTTCTTTTGATAAATCATAAGTTACACGAACACCGTTATTGGATAAAGTACTGACTTTTGAAATAGTGGATACAGAATCGTCACCTTCTGGTGAAACGTACCAATCCGTTGTAAAGCTGTCAAGTTTATCTGCATCAATTGGAATATCTCCCGTAGGAGCTGGTGGCAAAGTAGTAGGTGATACAGAAGCAGTAGGTGCAATAGTAGGTGCACCTGTAACAGGAATTGGATCATCACCGTAATGTGTAAGGTAGTATGCTAAGATGGAAGAATTCTGAATGTTACTGAATACTTTCTGTCCCCACCATAACAGGTTGTTTCCTGCCCAGTCACTGGACATGTCTAATGGAGCATCGTAGCTTCCATTACCTTTCCATGACCATGCAAGGTAACCTATGTTTTTCGTATCGCTGTAACTCATGATGGTGTCTTCATCTACATCTTCTCCACCATGTACATGGCCAAATTCACCAATACACATACAAATGCCCATGTTTAAAGCAGTATCAATATTGCTTTTTACCGTACTAGCGTCTTTGCCAGCACAAGAATACATATGGATAGAGAACATAGTATTACCAGTATTATCTGCTGCTAAAATATCTTTGCAGTTTGAATTATTGTAGAAGGAAGCAGTTTCTTGACCGTATCCAGCAGCATCTACCATGATGACATTTTTTATGTCAGCATTTCGTAACTGTTTAATAGCACTGATATAAGTATTCTTAAAGGTGTCATGCTTATTCCAAGTTCCCATCCATTCGTTTGCAATGTTAAGAATGACATAATCCGCATTGTCATTTAAAGTATTTTTTATGTCTTTCCAATAATCAACACATTTCTGAAGACTATTTGTTTCATCTTTACCAGTTGTATCATGAACTTCTAATACACAGATTAATTTGTTTTGTCTACACAAGTCAATAATTTGTTTTACTTCACTCTCTGGTGTTTTAGGCCATTGTTCGCCATTGGCTAAAACTACACGCACACAGTTTGCTCCTAATCTTGCAGCAGCTTGAATAGAAGTAGCAGTTTTATCCGTATACCAGGCGTGAGCAATATTAATACCTCTCATTACGAATTCATTTCCATTTCCATCATAAAGCTTTGTGCCATTGATGTACATTGGATTGCCATCAGATGGTCTTCCACCAGAAGTAGGTCTTACAGAAGGAATAACAGTAGGGATGACAGTAGGGACAACGGAAGGCTTTATGGAAGGTTTTACAGTAGGTGTATTTACCAGTTCTACTTTTACGTAATCCAATGCAACATAACCCCAATTAGTGGATACACCAAATTTATGAGAACCTGCAGAGAGGGTATATGTATTGGATGAGGTAGTCCAGGTACTTCCTTCTGTTGTTAAGGTACCAGCACCATTGTCATCTAAATATAACCAGTTTTCCTTATATTGATCGGATGCAGAGGTAATAGAGATTTTGTATTTACCTGCTGTTGGAACGGTGAAGTTCACTTCAGCCCATCCAGATGCCAGATATACATAACCATTTCCAGAATATCCAGAGAATTGATCATTAGCAATCTTGTTGCCAGCATCACTAGCAAAATGATTTGCGTTTTCAAATTCATAAATGCCATCCTGAGAAGGTGTGCTTTGAGAAGCAGTTGGATTAGTAGTTGGTTGAATAGAAGATGTTGGAGTAGGGGCATCTTTGGACTCAATAATTACATAATCAAGAGCAACATAACCCCAGTTGCTTGATACGCCAAATTTATGAGAACCTGCAGATAAATAGTATTCATATGTAGTGGTACTCCACTTATTAGCTTCTGTTTTTAAAGTACCAGCACCATTGTCATCTAAGTATAACCAGTTTTCTTTGTATTGGTCAGAATTGGATGCCAAGGTGATTTTATAGTTGCCTGCTTGTGAGATATTAAAATTCACTTCAGCCCATCCAGATGTCAAATATACATAGCCATTTCCGGAATATCCAGAAAACATCTGATTATCAATTCTGTTTCCAGAATCGGATGAGAAATGATTTGCATCTTCAAATTCAATCTTTTGGTAAGAGTCTGATGATGCAGCGTTCACTGTTGTTGTCACAAAGCTGCCTAAAAAACAGTTGCTTAATAATAATGTAAGAGTCATAAAGAAAGCAGTAATGTGACGAAATAATTTTCCTTGTTTCATTCATAAACCTCCTTTTAAACTAATGTTAGCTAAATAATTAAACTAACAATTTAAGTTACAATTGGATTATACACTAAACAAATAAAAAGTCAAGGAGGATTGTGTATACATTAAACAATAATAATGATATAAAACGATTAAATGTGTGCAATTATTCCAAATAGGAAAAAGTGTTTATTAATTTAATATGTTATTTATGTATAATGTAAAATATAAACAGTAAGGCATTAGATTAGAAGAAATGGTTTACAAAAACAATACATATTAGCTAATTTTAAGTTATAATTTAAGTTAATATTAATAAGTAATATGAGGTGAAAAGAAAAAGTTAGAACTTATGATGATAAAAGGAAAGTATACCTTTTACACATTTTTTTAATATAAATTTTGTGCAGAATAACAATGAAAATTATCTATGTGAAATAGTTGACAAATGGTTGAGATGGTTTTAAACTGTCTCATAGTATGATATAATGAGGTAGGTTTTAGAAAATTGACCTTATACCCCTAGCCTTGTCGAATTTATTTTACATAATAAATGAATCAGGAAAATAATTTTTTCATGGGAATTTATCGTCTCATAAAAATTATAAATAGCAATACTAACAATAATAAAGAAAAGAGAGGTTAAGTGCAAGATGAAAAAAGTAGATTTAAGTAAATATGGCATTACAGGAACACCTGAGATAGTATACAACCCTTCTTATGAAGAATTATACTGTGAGGAAATGAAACCTGAACTTGAAGGTTATGAAAAAGGACAGGAAAGTGAACTTGGTGCTGTTAACGTTATGACTGGTGTTTACACCGGACGTTCTCCTAAAGATAAATTTATTGTTGAGGACGAGAATTCTAAGGACACTGTATGGTGGACTACTGATGAATATAAAAATGATAACCACAAAGCATCCGAAGAAACTTGGAAAGCAGTGAAAGAAATTGCTATCAAAGAACTTTGCAATAAAAAACTTTATGTAGTAGATGCTTTCTGTGGAGCTAATAAAGATACAAGAATGGCAGTTCGTTTTATCGTTGAAGTAGCTTGGCAGGCACACTTCGTAGAAAACATGTTCATTATGCCAACTGCTGAAGAATTAGAAAACTTCGAGCCAGATTTCACAGTTTACAATGCTTCTAAAGCAAAAGTTGAAAACTATAAAGAATTAGGACTTAACTCCGAAACAGCTGTAGTATTTAACATCACAAGCCGTGAGCAAGTTATCATTAACACATGGTACGGCGGAGAAATGAAAAAAGGTATGTTCTCCATGATGAACTACTACTTACCATTAAAGGGTATTGCTTCTATGCACTGTTCTGCAAACACAGATATGAATGGTGAAAATACAGCAATCTTCTTCGGTCTTTCTGGAACAGGTAAAACAACTTTATCTACAGATCCAAAACGTCTTCTTATCGGTGATGATGAGCATGGTTGGGATGATAATGGTGTATTCAACTTCGAAGGTGGATGCTACGCTAAAGTTATTAACCTTGATAAAGAATCCGAACCAGACATCTACAATGCAATCAAACGTAACGCTTTATTAGAAAACGTTACAATCGATAAAGATGGAAAAATTGATTTCGATGATAAGAGTGTAACAGAAAATACACGTGTATCTTATCCAATCGATCACATTGACAACATTGTTCGCCCAATTTCATCTGCTCCAGCAGCTAAGAACGTAATCTTCTTATCCGCAGATGCATTTGGTGTACTTCCTCCAGTTTCTATCTTAACACCAGAACAGACTAAATATTACTTCTTATCTGGTTTCACAGCTAAATTAGCTGGTACAGAACGTGGAATTACAGAACCAACACCTACATTCTCAGCATGCTTCGGCCAGGCATTCTTAGAGTTACACCCAACAAAATATGCTGAAGAATTAGTTAAGAGAATGGAAGCAAGTGGAGCAAAAGCTTACTTAGTTAATACAGGATGGAATGGTACAGGAAAACGTATCTCCATTAAAGATACTCGTGGTATCATCGATGCAATCCTTGATGGATCTATCAACAATGTACCTACAAAGAAAATTCCTTTCTTTGATTTCGAAGTACCAACAGAACTTCCAGGTGTTGATACAAACATCCTTGATCCTCGTGACACATATGCAGATGCTTCTGAATGGGAGGCAAAAGCAAAAAACCTTGCTGGACGTTTCATTAAGAACTTTGCTAAATACGAAGGAAATGAAG
Source organism: uncultured Lachnoclostridium sp. (assembly GCA_937903005.1). Lineage (GTDB taxonomy): Bacteria > Bacillota > Clostridia > Lachnospirales > Lachnospiraceae > Clostridium_AI. Next base: position 16,418 of record CALFNR010000070.1, read on the forward strand.
CTGGTAAAGCATTAGTTTCTGCTGGACCACAGTTATAAGATTTATATTATTGCAGGTTAAAATAATAAGGAGCTACTCACGAATTACTTGGTGAGTAGCTCTTTTTACATTGTTGCATTATAAGCTTTTTATTGTTCTTCTATCCACTTATTCATATATTTTTCAAGGACAGGGAATTGACAAGGGCCCATATCCAATAGGAACTTATGAAAGTTTATAGCTGAAAAATTGGCACCTAGTTTTTCTTCAGCTTTTTCTCGTAGCTTTTGAATTTCTAAGTAGCCCATAGTGTATTTTAAGTAGTTACATGGTTCTTCTACCATACTATTGAATATAGTGTTTACAATTTTACTATCCTTAAAACCAAAACCTTTTAGATACTCGTTTGTTGCATCCAGATCCCATCCGTAGTAATTAATGTTTAAGTCGCATTTTGCATAAATGCAGAGTGTTGCAACTTGGTTATTAACAAGAACTTTTGCAACTGACTCATCCAATCCTGCAATTCCGTAGGAATACATCTCAACATAAGTTGCCCAGCCTTCTGAATAGCCCTCAAAGTTAAGCACATGGCGAACTAAGCTAGGATTCTGTTGATTATAATAGCAGTTCTGATATAGATGTCCCGGATAGCCCTCATGGGCAATGGTAGTAAAAATTTCACTCAAATCATATTTCTTATTCTTATTAATGTAAATACAATTATCTTTAAAGTTGTCTAGCTGTGGTACTAAGTAAAATGCTGGACTTAGATAGTCCTCAAGAGATTTATCAACGGATTTTATGGTACAATTTATGTTCTCTAAAGGTGGAAAGTCATTCGTTATAGCTCCTTGCAGATAAGTTAAGATCTCGTTTGGGTCTTTAAGAGGGTAATAATAATTATTAAGTTTGGTTTGTATATCTTTGTCTGATGCAGCTACAGCAGCAATGTTTCCTAGACATTTGGCAATGGTGTCATCGAGAAGCTTGTTAATTTGTTTCATGGAACGATTAGAACCAGTATTATTCTTAACAAGATGTTTGTAGTATTCCTTACCTTTTTTGAAGTTACATAGACCGCCATTGTTTTTTCCTGTTCCCTTTAGTGCTGTAAGCTGTTCAATTAAAATTTCATAGCCTGGAATTACAGAGTTTAAAACAGCTTCCTTATTCTGTTGTTTATAGGTTTGCTTTTCTGTTTCGGAAAGAGCGGTATAGGAATCAATTCTATTATCAAATAATGTAATCAGATAATTTTTATCCTTATCTTTGATAAAGCACTTACATTGATCGATAACTGCATCTGCAGATGTGTCACTCATAAATAAGCCAGCTTTTGATTTTTCTTTTTGAAAATGGCATATTTGCGAAAAATAATCTTTTAGCTGGTTCAAAAGGAAAATGTAATCTTCAATGTCTTGCTTGTCGTAGAAATGAAATTCTGCTAATAGGACAGGAAGTTGGGCCTGTAATCCAGTTGTTGGACTTAATATTTCATTGTACAAATTTAATTTGTCGGAACAGCAACGATCTTTTAAGTATTGAAGAACAATATCATAGGTCTTTTGCTGTTCTTCCGATAAGGTGCTATAGTCAAACTCTTTGAGTTCCTTTATGTACTTTTTGGCCATTTTATGGCTTTGTTTCATTTCTTTTTGACCATAGTTACCGAAGGTGGGTTTGAAATCTTTGATTCCATAGTTTTCTGGTTGGGCTAGGGTATAATTAAGGGTGACACTGTCGCTTTGAACTTCATTTAGAAAGAACTGATCCATATAAGTGTCAAATTCTTCGGCTGTACGGGAATGTTTATTGGTTGGTGTACAGCTTATGAGAGAAAGTGTCATGCAAAGAATAAGTAAGAGAGGTAATATTTTTTTGAGTTTCATAAGAAGAAACTCCTTCCTTGCTATGGATAGAGTTGATATAGTTTATGTGGGGGGGACAAAAAACATGTGTTGATGTGAGAAAATTAAGGAAAGGAGAATAGAGTAATAATTTTTCACTTATAATTATTATATATTTTGCCTATACTACAATTAAGAGTTGCCAAACTCCAACTTTGGCATTATAATAATTAGTACATTATAGAAAAGCGGCTATGAAAAGAAGAGTAACTACACGAACGATCCACAGAGAACCCGTCAGCTGAGAAAGGGTGATTATGTAAATGTAGTGAAGATGGTCTTGGAGCTTCGCAGTTGAGAGGAAACTTTAGATTGCGACGGTTGCACCCGTTATCGTGATAGGCTGTTAGAACGCAGTTGATAAGGCTTTAACTGTGAAGTTAGGGCGAATTAAAGTGGTACCACGGGAATTCTCGTCTTTAGATAGTATAGAAACTGTCTAGGGCGTTTTTTTTTACTCATTTTTAGAGATAGTTTTAGGAGGTAATGTCATGGCAAAGAAACCATATTATTTGACAACAGCAATTGCCTATACATCAGGCAAGCCACACATTGGTAACACATACGAAGTAGTATTAGCGGACAGTATTGTACGTTTTAAAAGAATGCAAGGTTACGATGTTCGTTTCCAGACAGGAACGGATGAACATGGCCAGAAAATTGAATTAAAAGCAGAAGAAGCGGGAATTACACCAAAGGAATTCGTAGATAACGTATCTGGTGAAATCAAAAGCATCTGGGATTTAATGAATACATCTTACGATAAATTCATCCGTACAACTGATGCAGATCATGAAAAACAAGTACAGAAAATTTTCAAAAAATTATACGAACAAGGCGACATTTACAAAGGATTTTATGAAGGAATGTATTGTACACCATGTGAATCCTTCTTCACATCTTCTCAGCTAGTAGATGGAAAATGTCCTGACTGTGGAAGAGAGTGTCAGCCGGCCAAAGAAGAAGCGTACTTCTTAAAATTAAGCAAGTATCAGGATCGCTTAATTAAGCATATTAATGAGCATCCTGAATTTATTCAGCCAGAGTCCCGTAAGAATGAGATGATGAACAACTTCTTGCTGCCAGGACTTCAGGATTTATGTGTATCCAGAACATCTTTCAAATGGGGGATCCCAGTTGACTTCGATGACAAACACGTTGTATACGTTTGGTTAGATGCACTAAGCAACTACATCACAGGTTTAGGATATGATGTAGATGGAAACAATGGTGATTTATATGAAAAATTCTGGCCAGCAGACCTTCACTTAATCGGTAAGGATATCTTAAGATTCCATACTATTTACTGGCCAATCATGTTAATGGCATTAGATTTACCACTACCAAAACAAGTATTTGGTCATCCTTGGTTATTACAAGGCGATGGTAAGATGAGTAAATCCAAAGGTAATGTTTTATATGCAGATGAGCTAGTTGATTTCTTCGGAGTAGATGCAGTTCGTTACTTCGTATTACACGAAATGCCATTTGAAAATGATGGCGTAATTACTTGGGAGTTAATGGTAGAACGTTTAAATTCTGAGCTTGCTAACACACTTGGTAACTTAGTAAATAGAACAATCTCCATGAGCAATAAGTATTTTGGTGGTGTTGTAAACAACGCAGGCGTGAAAGAAGAAGTGGATGAGGATTTAATTCGAGTAACATTAGAAACGCCTAATAAAGTTACTGAGAAAATGGATAAACTAAGAGTTGCAGATGCCATTTCTGAAATCTTCACATTATTCAAACGCTGTAACAAATACATTGATGAAACAATGCCTTGGGCATTAGCAAAAGAAGAAGAGAAAAAGGCTAGATTGGAAACCGTTCTTTACAACTTAGTAGAGAGTATTTCCGTAGGCGCAAGCTTATTAGAGCCATTCATGCCTGAAACTTCAGCAAAAGTATTAGCACAGCTTAATGCATCTAAGAGAGAATTAGAAGACATGAAGGAATACGGCAAATATGTATCTGGTACAAAAGTAGTAGAAAAACCAGAAATCTTATTTGCAAGATTAGATTTAAAAGAGGTATTAGAAAAAGTGGAAGAAAAGAAAGCAGCAGAAGAAGCTAGAAAACATGAAGAAGAAGTAGCGAACAACGAGCCAGTAATTGATATCGAGGCAAAAGATGAAATTGAATATGATGATTTTATGAAAATGCAGTTCCAGGTTGGTGAAATCATCGCTTGTGAAGAAGTAAAGAAATCCAAAAAACTTCTTTGTTCCCAAGTTAAAATCGGCAGCCAGGTAAAACAGATTGTGTCTGGTATCAAACAGCATTACAGTGCAGAAGAAATGGTTGGTAAAAAAGTTATGGTTCTTGTGAACTTAAAACCAGCGAAACTTGCAGGAGTTCTTTCTGAAGGTATGTTGTTATGTGCAGAAGATGAGAACGGTGAGTTAGCACTTATGGTTCCAGAAAAGAAGATGCCAGCGGGAGCAGAAATCTGCTAAGATATCTGTAGTAGGGAAAATTTAATAAGTTACTGTAGTTTTTAGAAATTGTCTTGCTAAGAAATTAGTGAGACAATTTTTTTTGTATCTAGTTACAATAGCCCTAGATAAAAAACCTCCTGTGCTATAATAAGTGAGGGTCCTAAACCACACAACAAATAGCAAAGGAGAAAATCTAATTGGAAAAAAATACTTTCTAAATACAACATTCGACATATACTAATATAATTAGATTATTTACAACTATTTAAGCTAATGCTATAATATTAACGTTAAAGAAAAAAGTTGTAATCTTAGGTAAAAACATACAAAATACTTAAGTAAAAAGGGGACAGAAAATGAAAAGATGTAATATTATTGAAGGATTTGAGCCATTTAACGAGGTATTGTATAAGGACTGTTATTATCATGGCTTGATTCCTGTATTTAAATATTTTGTTGGTTTTATTGAATCATTCCTTCTTAATGATATTAGGTTTTATTATTCCTTTAAAGAAAGTGAGAATGGAATTGTAATTGGGTGTGATTCTATTTTTCATATTGAGGAAAAGGAAAATTTGCTCCAATATGGAATCGCTTGTCATGAGGTATTAGAGACAGAGCACATAGTGGAGGATTTAGTAGAATGCATTAGTAAAAATGAACCTGCTATTATACGTATTGACTGTTTTTATGAGCCACTAAGAATGGATAGTTATAACTCATTTCATGCATCACATGCTATACCTGTATATGGGTATAATTTAGATAAGAGAGAATTTTACATACTTGAGGCAAAATTTATTGATAGTGTATCCTATGCAAAGAATAGCATTTCATTTGATGATCTAGAAAGGGCCTATAAGGGTTACATAGATAGATTCTATGATGGAAGTAAGAATACTCTAGAATCATTTTACATAAAAGAAGAGTTAACACCTGAAAAGTACCGTAGTATATATCTTCAGAAGTATCAGGCAGTGTGTGATAGTATACTCACGGGAAAAGAAAAATATGAAGATTCACAGAGTAATCTGGTGAAATACAAGAACAGAATTTTGGACGTATTAAGAAGTAATGAGTATGAAAGTATTGGGAAAGAAAACTTTATAAATTCTCTAAATAATTTGATTAATAATTTGAATATGCAAAGATATCTTTTTAATAAGGTATTTCAATGTGATTCTGATTTAATTCGTTGTGTAGATTCTATAACTTGCAATTGGAAATCCATTCGTGCAATTATAGCAAAGTATAAATTACGAAAAAAAATAGAGGTTAAGTCTATTGAGGCAATAGAAGTAAAATTACAAAATCTAATTGAGCTGGAGCAAAGTAAGTACAATATGCTTACCACCTTTTTTTATAATGGAGTATCGTAATAAATTTACAAGAGAAGGAGTTTAATATGAATCATAATATATGCAAACTAGACTTGAAAGAGTATTTTAACCATAAGTTTATTGTGGGAAAAGGAGAGCAAGAGTTAGCAAAAGAACATCTTGAGAATGTGAACGAGTATGGCCTTTTTCAACCACAGCTTTTACCAGAATCGAATGCTGACTTTGAAGTAGAGGGGGTGCAGTTTGTATTTCCCAATAAAGCGATTGATATGTACGACTCAATTCAGTGTGAAGGACAATGTATTGGAGTAGAAACGAGGCCGTATAAGAAAATCCATATAATTGGAACTGCAGTTAACAATGACTTTATCTATGAGGAATTGTACCTAAGGAACGAAGAAAGCGGTGTTCAAAACGAAGCCCCTCTTCTTATGAAGGATTTTTACTACCTCATTGGAAATACTAAAACGGACTATGATACCTACTATGATTGTAGGGGAGCAGAAGGATATGTAGCTTATGATAGTATGAACGAGTCCATTAAGAGGGGAATGTACTATTGTGAGAGTAACATTAGTATGGTAAAAGAAGTAAATACAATTGAGCTTCCTTATAATCCAGACCTATACATATTCTGTATTACACTCGAATGGTAAGAAGAGTTAAGAGAAAGCGGTAAGAAAAGTGAGTATTAAGATTAAAGAAGAAGAACTTTTACGATATAGTAAAGATAACTTTTATTTCTGTGAAGAAAAAGTTTTAGCTGGTCTTGCAAAATACTATGGACATGATTATGAACTAATGTTTTTAGGAACTTACAACTTTAGTTATCACAGACAAAAGGATGAAAAAAAAATAGGTATGAACTTGTGTGCATACTATAATGACAGCGATATCTTTTTAAAAAAGTATCATGGAATACAGTTACATAAAATAAAAAGGGAAGATGAAGAAACGGAGTATTTTAATCTTGTTAAGCAGGAATTAAAAAGGGGAAATCCGGTAGTTGCGGGACTAAATAATTCAAAAAGTATTTGGCCATTGGAAACTGGATTATTTAAAATTAGAGAATTGATTTTCATCATTTATCAGATTGATCAGGAAGAAAATTTGTATATTATAGATGTACATGATGCAGGAAGAATTCGATGTATTCCAAGAGATGTTTTTGAGGAAAGCTGTAACTGGTGTACGACGGTGAAAGAAAATGCACTTCCCAAAGAAATAAAAGCTAGTGAAATACTAAGGGATTTGCTTTCCACTAGAAATCTTGGAGTAAAAGGTTCATGTGATTGCAATGAGATCATTAAGTATTTTCCAAGTATCAGCCCTAACAGGTGTTACAAAGAAAAAATAGAGCAAGTACAGACAAGTATATATGAACGTTATATGCAGTTAGCAGAAGACGTAAAGAACATGTCGATTGAAGATGAAACAGAAGGGTTCAATGATTTGTTGTTTACACCTTTCTATTTTGATGCCTTAACACTGTTTAGAACTAGAATCATGTTTGCGAAGGCTATGACTTACGTAAAAGATAAATTCCCAAATTTGAATGTTGACAAGATTATTCAGAATGCTTTAGCATCAGGTTCAAAGTGGAATGAAGTAAGATGGAGGTTTTCTGAACTTTTTGGGAATAAAGGAGATGCAAAAGTCTTAACTCAGGAAATGTCCAAAGCAATTGCAAGCATAGCAAAAAATGAAAGAGTGATTGAGTTAGAGTTAGAGCATTTGTATAATAAAGAACTTCGTAATGAAAATGCAAGAGTACATAAGGTTAATTTACATAAGTATCAAAATGCTTTTATTTTTGCAGAGAGTGTAAGTTATATTAGCAAGAATATCTCTTATGGAAGGTATATCTTAATTGGTGAAAAGATATATGGGAAACAATTTAATAGAAAAGAGGTTGTATTTGATTATCCTGAATGTTCTGAACAGGGGGATGCGGTACTATGTCAGGAGCAGAGGATTAATATAGAAAAGGGTAACTATAAAAAAATATTAATTGTTGGAACAGTACTAGATAGTGAAATGTTATACGATATGATTGAATTTCATTTTACAGATGGTTCAACAGAGGAAATATGTATTGGATTTGAAGGATGGACAAGAAATGAGTTCGTGGTTGATAAAAAAGCAACTCCTGTTTGGAAAGGAACCGTTCAACATACCAAGGGGGATATTAATATGCGTGAAATAAGCATATTTGCAAGCAACTATGAGTTGAGAAGTGAAAAAGAACTAGATTATATGATACTTCCACATAATAATCTCATTGCACTCGTTGCAATATCATTATATGAATAGGAAGTAGGATGAAAATTATGAAAAATAAGTATGATAATTTTATACAAGCATTTGAAGAGCAAGCTGCAACAAATCCTGCTAATATAGCAGCTGTAGCAGAGGGGCAGTTTATGAATTACAAAGAGCTTAATCAGAAGGCAAACTGTTTAGCAAGGAAGTTAAAAGAATGTGGTATTGGAAAAGGTAAGATTGTTGGACTTGTAATTTGCGAATCCATAGATTTACTTATAGGTCTTATAGGCATTCTCAAGACTGGAGCATGTTTTTTGCCGATTGATTCAGCTTTGCCTGAGCAGCGTATCAATTATATGATGCAAGACTCAAAATTGGAGATTATTGTATCGCATAGTTCGATTTCAGAAAATTTGATTATTAATATACCTGTAATAAATGTAGATAACTATGATTGCAAAGAGAACAATTCAGAAAATCTTAATATTAAAATCGACCCTGAAGATCCCGCTTATGTTATATATACATCTGGAACAACAGGAAAACCTAAGGGAGTAGTTATAGAGGAGAGAAGTCTGGTAAACTATTTTCTTTTTATAGCAACAGAGTATAACATTAAGGGATCAGACAGAGCAGCATTAGTCTCTTCTTTCAGTTTCGATCTTGGATATACCGTAATATTCACTACCTTAGCTTCTGGTGCACTAGTACATATTGTAAAAAAAGAGGTTTATCGCAATCCAGATAAATTAGGGGAGTATTTGCAAGAAAATCAAATCACATGGATTAAGTGTACACCTTCATTACTTAGTATGCTCATAAATTCGTATGGTTTTGCAAAGAAGGATTATTGTAGTACGTTAAGCAAGATATTTTTGGGTGGAGAGCAAATTAGGGTTGAGGATGTAGACGTTTTTCATAAAAGATATCCTAATACTATTGTGATTAATCATTATGGTCCGACAGAAACAACAATTGGAGTAGCCACTTATCCAATTGATTTTAATGACTTCGATAATTTCAAGAAAACATTAGTCATTGGAAAGCCAATTGCTAATATAGAATTTTATGTATGCGATGCACAGATGCAACCAAAGGAACATGGAGTAATGGGGGAGTTATGCATTAGTGGGGCGGCTTTAGCACGGGGATACCTAAATAGACCTGATTTGACAAAAGAAAAATTTGTTTGGATATCAAAAGGTGACAACACAAAAAGAAGAGTTTATAAAACGGGCGATCGGGCTAGAATTCTTGACAGTGGAAATGTACAGATACTTGGGAGAATGGATGAACAAATTAAGATTCATGGATATCGCGTAGAACTAGGTGATATTGAGGTTCAACTTCGTAAATATAATAAGATTAAAAATGCAGCAGTTTTAGCGGAAAAGCAGCAAAATGGTGATACGGTTCTTAAGGCGTATTGTGAGCTGAAAGAACGATGCACCATAAAAGAATTGGCAGAGCACCTAAAAAGAGGTTTACCAGATTATATGATACCAAGGCGTTTTATAGAAGTAAGTGAAATGCCTATTACATTAAATGGAAAAATGGATAAAAAGAAATTAGCTAGCTTTACTAAGACATTAGAGAGTGGAGAAGACTATGTAGGGTCATCCAGTCTTATGGAGTTAGAAATACTTAGGGCATGTCAAGAGGTACTTGGAAGAGACAATATGAGTGTGAATGATAACTTCTTTTTATCTGGAGGAGATTCTATAAAGGCTGTACAACTAATCGCCAAAATTCATAAGTTTGAGATTGAGTTAGAAGAAATATATCATTATCCGACAGTAAGGCTATTATGTGCAAATCATGAGATAGAAGATGTAAATCCATTTATAAATACTGAAATATATCAAAAGTTAATTAGTAGAGTGCGGGATGATTCTGTCGTTGAAGAGGTGATTTCATCTAAAAAGGTTAATATAGAATCAATCACTGCGTTTAATGAGGTATTTTATAAGGATTGTTTTTATAATGCACTATTTCCAGCTTTGCAGTACGCACATAAAGAAATAAATAGGATACTGTGCAAGGATGTTTTTCTTTATAAGGGAATTAAAAGCGATGGAAGAATGCAATTAACGTCGAAAATCTTCGCAGGAAAGGGAATTGAGGAATTGCTTGTTACATGTTTAGGTATTTTTACGGTAGTAAAGATGGATGAGAGCAGCCTTGTAAATGAATTAAGAAATGCATTATCTAATGGAAGATTAGCAATTGTGCGCGTAGATTGTATGTATGAAAGTATTCGACCAGATTTATATCGAAAAAATCATTTTCCTCATGCATTACTGGTTTGTGGATTCGATGATGAAAGCAAGAGATTTACAGTTATAGAACAAAGCGATGTAAATAAACTGGATTATACATGGAGGACTATTACATATCAAGAGTTACAGGAGTGTAACAAAGAATACCGGGAGAACTTTGCGTCAAAGAATAAGCCAATTTACTATGAATTCTATGACAATGTGGTTCTTCCAGAAGAAATTGAAGTAAACTCAGCAGAAAGCATTTACTGTGAAACAATAACAGAAAGGCAGCATTTGATACAGGAGGGACTAAACAGTCTCAATCAATTCAGTAAGTATTATGAAGAGGTGGTATCTGATGAGTTGCTCCTGAAACAGGAATGTGAGTCTCTTATATTTCAGGTTAATGATATCTTATTAAACAAGCATGCTGAGGAATATAAAAATAAAGCTATTTTAGGAAGTGCTCATAAGTGCTCTCTAATATGTGCAGAAATTAATAGTTGTTGGAACGTTATAAAGGTTATTTTGGAAAAGTACTATTATAGTCATCGGTATAAAAGAGAGAAGTTTCTAAATTCAATTGAAAAAATTAAGAAAATCTGTGAATTGGAAAAATCTTTTTATGAGGAATTAAAGAATGGAAATTAATAGTAAGGGAGAAAAAAATATGAGGAGAATAGATATGATTGAAAAAATTATTATGGTTATTTTGGAACAATTAAATGTAAATTTAACAAAAGAACAAGTTTCAGAATCAAGTAAATTGGAGGATATTGGTGTGCACTCCTTAAATTTTGTTCAAGTTATTGTTGCACTAGAAGATGAGTTTAATGTTGAGTTTGACGATAATGAATTAGAAATATCAAGGTTTCATACTGTACAAGATTTGTATGAAGAATTGGTGACCTTAATAGAGTAGGAAGGAAAGTGTTATGATTTATATTTATAACGAAAAACTAAGAATCAGGGAAAAATTAATAAAGCGATTTGGGAAAGTAATTACTTAGAGTCTGATGAAAAGAATGGATACGCATATCTTGAGGCAGTTCAAGATGCTTTAAGAGATTTAGAATATATAGCTTTAAACAGTGTATATGATAGAGAGGGGAAGATTAAAAGATGAGTAAACAAATAGAAAAAGATGCAGTTTGTACGATAGCTTCAAAAAACTATTTAGCGCAAACAATGGTTATGGCAAAGAGTATTTGGGAATGTAATATGAAAAGAAAGGTATATATTCTGATTGCAGATAATGTGGATGATGAAATTAAGCTAGAAGATATGGAATTCAATAAGAATATAACTTTAGTAACTTTAAAAGAGTTACATATTGAAAATGTCAATAAAATGGCTTTCTATTATAATCTAGTTGAATTTAACACAGCAGTGAAACCATTTTTTATGAAATATTTACTGGATACATTTCATCTAAATAAGTTAATTTATTTGGATCCGGATACTATGGTGTTTCATGATTTTGATCATACTTTTGAGTGTTTAGAGACAGACTCTATTGTTATTACCCCTCATGTTATTACTTCGAAAAAAGAATTATATACCGACCACGAAGAATTTTTAATGTTTGGTACATATAATTTAGGTTTTCTAGGAATAAAGAGTGGTGAGATCACCATGGCATTTTTGGACTGGTGGGCGGAAAAGTTAGAAGAAAGCTGTTTCTATGATCCAGATAGGGGACTTGCCTGGGATCAAAAGTGGGTAAATATGGTTCCTGCTATTTTCCCTAAGGTAAAAATATTAAAGGATCCAGGATATAATGTATCTTACTGGAATTTACAAGAGCGTAAGGTAGAAGAGAAAGAGAAGAATTTTATCGTGAATAAACAATATCCTCTTGTATTCTATCATTTTAGTCATTTTAATATTGAAAAGAAAGGATATATTATTGACTATGGACCAGGACGATTAAGAGTAAGGTTGGAAGATCACAAAGAACTTATTCATATTTTTGATAAGTATTGCAAAGAACTAGCTTCGATGAATCTTGATATGTATAAAAAGAAAACATATTGCTTTAATTATTTTAGTAACGGGCAGGAAATAAAACCTGAGTTTAGAAAGGCATTCATTAATAGTAGTCAATTTAGTAATATTGAGAATCCTTTTGTGGAACTGTCTGAGTTAGACTTTTCAGTCCAATAAGGAGGTAGCGGATGAAACAAAGAGGAAAGCAGAAGGTAATATTGTATGGAAATTGTCATATGGAATGTATTCGTTTATACTTATTGTCTTCTTGTCAGTTTAGTGAAAAATACGAAATAGTTGACTTGCCGCCTATATTTCGTTTAAATCAAGAAAACATCAATTTTGATATTTTTCATGAATGTGCGGTATTTATTTATCAAGAAGTAAGTGATCAAACATATAAGGCGTTAGGGACAAAGAACATTATAGCAAGATTACCTGCAGATTGTATTAAAATTTGCATAACAAAGTCTTACTTTACAGGATATCATCCTCAGTATTGTTATAACACGGATTGTAAATCAGAACCAGGATATGAGTTTGGTCGTTTCCCATATGGAGATAGCAATATTCTGAGTATGCATGGTACAAAGAGTAAAGACGAGATACTAAAAATCTTAAGTGATGAAGATTTCTATTCAAAAGAATATGTAAGAGCTAATGTAGAAAATACGCTACAAGAGTTAAGAAGACGCGAGCAAGATGTAGATATTAAGATAGCAGATTATATAGAGGAGAATTTTCAGAAGAAAATGATTTTTCATACGGTAGATCACCCAAATTATGAAATTATTCACTATATATCCAGTGAAATATTGGAAAGGCTTAATCTAGATTCAAATGAAATTAGACATATTATCATAGAGGGACTGAAGCGGGTAGTTATTCCAATTTATCCATCTGTGATTAAAGCACTTGAGCTTAAATTTGTATCGGCGGACACGAGGTATTCATATTTTTATCATGAAATTACATTTTCAGAATACATAAAATTATATATGGAAAGCTGCTATGGTATGTAGATTCTGGTTTGTACATAGTGAATGACATTGAAAAGAAAATATAGAACTGAGGGATAAGACATGAGTTATTTATTTCCTTTTATTAAAAGGTATAAGATCAAGTATGTATTGGCATTAATCATTATCATGATTACATGTACAATATCAATAATGAGCCCTTTTATATCGGGAACAATAATTGATAAAGTAATTATTGGTGGGAGTAAGAATTTACTACCTATAATGATAGCAATATATCTGGGTTGTTCCATTATTAGATCAGCATTAAAATACATACTTACAATGATTTTTGAAAAAACATCACAAGATATTGTGCTTGGATTTAGAAATAATATGTTTGCTCAATTGGTGAATCAGAACTTTCGCTTTTTTGACAATCATAAAACGGGAGAACTGCTTTCTAGGTTAACAGGAGACATTGAAAATATAAGAAAGTTTATGAGTACTTCTATGTGTGCCGCTATAGAAGATACGTTTTTGCTTTTTTCATCACTATTTATGATTTGTTTTGTTGATTATCATTTTACAATATGTATTGCTATTATAATGGTTAGTTCAGCTATTATTACAGTAAAACAGTTGGATGCTTTGAGGGAACCATTCATGTCTCTTAATGAGAAGTATACCGCACTTAGTTCGTTTGTACAAGAGAATATAGATGGAAATCGAGTTGTAAAGGCATGCAATCAGGAGAATTACGAAATTGAAAAAATGGAAATGTTAAATCAGCAATATCGTGATTCTGAGCTTAACATACAGAATATTACCAAAAAGTATGCACCAATGTTTGAATTTATATCGAATTCAACTATTGTATTGATGTATCTAATTGGAGGTATTCTTGTAATACTAGATCAAATAACAATTGGTAAAATTGTAACTGCATGTGGTTATGTTTGGATGACAAATATGTTGTTGAAGGATATTTCATGGATTTTAAATGATTATAGACGATTTAAGGTTTCTGTGGATAAAATTAATCATTTAATGAGTGAAACATACTTGCATCAAGAAAGTGACAAAAGTTCAGAAGCAAAACCAAACAAGGTTTATGGTGACATTGAATTTGAGAAAGTTTCCTTTAAGTATAATGACAGGTATGTATTACAGGATATTAATTTCAAGATTAAAAGGGGAATGAAAGTTGGAATTATCGGTAAGACAGGTTCTGGAAAATCAACATTAATGCATTTATTATGCAAATTTTATAAGCCTATAGAAGGTAAAATCAAAATAAATAATCAAGACATAAATGAAATAGACACCAATGTGCTCAGAAATAGTATCAGCATATGTATGCAGAATAATTATCTATTTTCCAAGACAATATATGATAATATTTCATTTGGAACAGATACTTGCACCAGTGAAGACATTTTTAAGTATGCTCATATTTCAGATGCGGACAGCTTCATTGACAAAATGCCAGAAGGGTACCAGACTATTATAGGAGAAGAGGGAGTTGGCTTATCTGGTGGCCAGAGACAGAGAGTCTCGCTTGCCAGGGCTCTAATCGCTGACAGGGAAATACTAATTCTTGACGATACAACCTCTGCAGTAGACATGCATACTGAGGTAAAAATAATAAAACGAATAAGAGATATAGCAAAGAAATTTACATTCTTTATTATTTCTCAGAGAATCTTTGCTGTAAAAGATGCAGACATAATTCTTGTTATGGATGGTGGTAGGATTATTGAATCTGGAACTCATGAGGAATTAATAGAAAGTAAAAACTACTATTATAGTCTTTACAGACAGCAGAGTGGTTTTATTAAGGGAGAATAAGTACATTCTGAGAGGAGCAGATGTAGAGATGGCAAGAAATCAATATAATGTTGACGAAACTTTAAAAGAGAAATTTAATTATAAACAATTCAAACGTTTTTTGCTTTATCTGAAGCCATATAAAGCAAAAATGATAATTACAGTAGCACTTATGCTGTTATCTTCGGTGTTAAGTATGATTACACCAAAGATACTTATCATTATTTTAGATGAGTACATACCTAATAAGAGGACAAGAAGTCTTATTATTACTTGTATTATGTTATTGTTTTTAAACGTTATTATATCGCTGCTTATGCGTATTAAAATGTCAATTTCTGCCCAGGTAGGACAGAACGTAGTATGCAACATAAGGAGAGATATTTTTAATAAAATCCAGTATCTTCCGTTTTCCTTTTATGATGATAAGCCACATGGTAAAATCCAAATTAGGATTGTAAATTATGTTAACAGTTTAAGTGACCTAATTACAAATGGCATAGTAAATACAATTACAGATACACTAAGTCTAATTATTATTATCTTTTTTATGTTTTCCATAAATGTACGTTTAACATGTATCTGCTTACTAGGACTTCCAATTCTATTTTTAGCTACCTTTATCATTAGGAAAAAACAAAGAACTGCATGGCAGTCGTCTTGCAACAAGGCATCCAATATCAATGCCCTCATATCAGAGAGTATCTATGGCATACGAACTATAAAGAGTTTTGGAAAAGAAGAGGAAACAATTCGTAATTTTAATTTGGCAAGTAATCAGAATAAGAAGTCTTGGTTAAGTGCAGTAAGATTAAATACATTACTTTGGCCAATTGTAATCAATGTCTCGGTTTTTACGACTGCAGCTATTTACATTTACGGTGTGAGCTGTATCGATAAAGATGTAAATGGAATAACAATTGGTGTGATTATTGCAATGTGTACTTACATAGATAGATTCTGGGCACCGATTAATACTATGGCAGGTTTTTATAACTCACTTATTACTACGGTTTCCTATTTAGAGAGAATATTTGAAACAATTGATGAACCAATTTTAGTAAAGGACTCGGAAGATGCAGTAGATATTCCAGAGATAAAGGGAAGTGTTGAATTCAAAGATTTAAGCTTTGGTTATGAGGAAAATCAACTTATTTTGAAAAATGTAAATTTACAGGTAGAGAGTGGAATGGCGATTGGTATTGTAGGTCCAACTGGTTCTGGTAAAACTACAATTATAAATCTCATTAACAGATTTTATCCAGTTGAAAAAGACCAGATATTCATTGATGGCTTTGATATTAGCAAAGTAACAATCCAGTCTTTACGAAGACAGATAGGAACTATGATGCAAGAAAGTTTTCTTTTTTGTGGAACCGTTTTAGAAAATATTCAATATGGAAACATGGACGCTACAAAAGAAGATGTCATCCGAGCTTGTAAGTTAGTACATGTTCATGAAATTATTATGGGATTAGATCAGGGGTATGATACAATCATTACAGAAAGGGGAAACCAGCTTTCAGTTGGACAGCGTCAGCTCCTTTGTTTTGCACGAGTTATTGTTTCAAATCCTAAGATATTAATACTAGATGAAGCAACTTCAAGTATTGATACAGAAACTGAAATGTTATTGCAAAAGGGATTAGCAGAAGTAATAGAGAATCGAACGTCATTCATTATTGCTCATCGCTTGTCTACTATTCGTCAGTGTGATTTGATCGTCTATTTAGAAGATGGAAAAATCAAAGAGTGTGGAAAGTATGATGATCTGCTGAGTAAACAGGGAGCTTTCTATAAGCTCTATATGTCACAGTATGCACATGAATAATATTAAACTTTTTTATGTAATACTTTTAACCATAAGAGAAAGGGTGTATACTTATTCTTATTATAAATTCATTATTTTAAAGACACAGAATGTATTCTAATAATTAAGGGAGACTCGATATGAAAGAGAATATTAAAGACATTTATGGTTTAAATGTATTTGACGACGCAACTATGCAGGAGAGATTGCCTAAAAAGGCATATGACTCTTTAAAAAAGACAATGAATGAAGGAAAGACGTTGCAACCAGAAGTTGCAGAAATTGTTGCAAATGCGATTAAGGACTGGGCAATTGAAAAAGGAGCAACTCACTATACGCATTGGTTTCAGCCAATGACGGGAATTACTGCTGAAAAGCAGGATGCATTTATTAATCCAATGCAGAATGGAAAGGTAATCCTAGAGTTCTCAGGAAAGGAACTTGTGAAAGGAGAACCGGATGCTTCATCATTTCCAAATGGAGGATTACGTTCTACATTTGAGGCGAGAGGTTATACAGCTTGGGATTGTACATCTCCAGTCTTTATTAAAGAAGATAAAACAACAACACTGTGTATTCCAACTGCGTTTTGTTCTTATACAGGTGAAGCTCTAGATATGAAAACACCATTACTTCGATCTATGGAAGCAATTAATAAGCAAGCAACTCGTATCTTACGTTTATTAGGTGACACTCAAGTTAAGAGTGTAACACCATCTGTTGGTGCAGAGCAGGAATACTTTATTGTTAGCAAAGATGCTTACAAGATGAGGGATGACCTAAAATTTTGTGGACGCACTTTATTCGGTGCTCAGCCTCCTAAAGGTCAAGAAATGGAAGACCACTATTTTGGGCGTATAAAAGATAAAATATTAGAGTTCATGGATGATGTAAACAATAACTTATGGAAAATGGGAGTACCAGCAAAGACACAGCATAATGAAGTTGCACCTGGGCAGCATGAATTAGCCCCAATATTCGCATCTGCAAATGTTGCAACGGACCATAATCAGCTTATTATGGAAACCTTAAAAAGAATTGCAGACCATCATAATCTAAAATGTCTCCTTCATGAAAAGCCATTTGCAGAGGTTAACGGTTCAGGAAAACATAATAACTGGTCACTAGTTACCGATTACGGAAAGAATTTATTAAACCCTGGGAAAACCCCACATGAGAATGTTCAGTTTCTTGTATTTTTAAGTGCAATTATTGCTGCAGTTGATAAAAATGTTGATTTATTAAGAGTATCTTCTGCAAATGCAGGAAATGACTATAGATTAGGAGCGCAAGAAGCACCACCAGTTATTATCTCTGTTTTTGTTGGAGAACAATTGGAAGATGTTATTGCTCAGATTATTGAAACTGGAGAAGCACACAATAGTAAGCAGCCGGAAGTATTAGATACAGGTGTACATACTATGCCAAGTCTGAAAAAAGATGACACAGATCGAAACAGAACATCACCTTTTGCTTTTACAGGCAATAAGTTTGAGTTTAGAAGTGTGCCATCATCAGCTTCTATTGCAGATTGTAATATTGTCTTAAATACAATTGTAGCAGAAGAACTAAGCAATATGTCAGATCAGATAGAAAAAAGTGATGACGTTGACAAAACAGTACATGATCTAATTAAGAAATTATTGTATGATCACCAGAAGATTATCTTTAATGGAGATGGTTATGCAAAGGAATGGGTAGAAGAAGCGGAGCGAAGAGGTATTCCAAATATTAAGTCTACCGTAGATGCAATTCCAGCATTAGTAACAGATAAGGCGATTCATTTATTTGAAAAGCATGAAGTGTATAATCAAAAAGAATTGAATGCCAGAAAAGAAATTATGTATGAAACATATTCTAAGACCATTAATATTGAGGCAAGAACTATGATTTCTATGGTTTCAGTTCAATATATACCTGCTGTAACTAAATTTACTAGAGAATTGGCAGATACCATTAATTCAATCAAACAAGCAGCTCCTAACAGTAAAGTCAATGCATATGAGAGCATATTAAATGACTCTGTATCTTTAATAAATGAAGCTTACTCAAGTCTTCATAATTTAAATACTAATTTAAAAAGAACTTCAGAAATAGGGGATAGCTGCGTATTAGCAACTTACTTTAGAGATGTAATTATTCCAATTATGCAAGAACTCAGAAGTAAAATTGATAAACTTGAAGAGATAGTGGATAAGGAATACTGGCCAGTTCCTTCTTATAGCGATATGCTTTACTTCTTGTCCTAAACTGTGTAAAAAGGAAGATGATATTAAAATAGATAATTGTAGGTGTTCTGCGCTCATAAATTAATGCAGGACACCTATTATTTTGGTCTTAAAAGTAAAAAACATGAAATGCCCCTTTTAGTTGATAGTTTTTTTTGTTAGAATAGTAAGTATTGAATTGAAACGAAAGAGGTTTTAAACAGATATGATATTCGAAAGCCATGCTCATTACGAAGATGAGCGTTTTAATGAAGATAGAAAAGAACTTCTAGAATCTTTTTCCACTAACGGAATCGGTTACGTAGTAAATGTTGCTTCCAGTCTAGAGACCATAGATAAAACAATGGCTCTTATGAAAGAGTATGATTTTATCTATGGAACGGTAGGTGTTCATCCAGAAGAGTGTGCACCGTTACAGGAATCGGATATGGAACGTTTTAAAGAGCTATGCAAAGAGCCAAAGGTTGTTGCAATAGGTGAAATTGGGCTAGACTATTACTGGAATGAGCCGGAACCAGAAATTCAAAAAAAATGGTTCATCAGACAGCTAGAAATTGCCAAAGAAGTAAAACTTCCGGTCATTATTCATAGCAGAGATGCCGCAAAAGATACTATGGATATCATGAAACAGTGTCATGCAGAAGAAATTGGCGGAGTAGTGCACTGTTTTTCCTATTCAGCAGAGATGGCAAAAGAATTTATAAAAATGGGCTTCTATATAGGAGTTGGTGGAGTAGTAACCTTTAAAAATGGGAAAAAGTTAAAAGAAGTAGTAGAACAGATACCATTAAAAAGCATTTTATTAGAGACAGACTGTCCGTATATGTCACCCGTTCCACATCGTGGTGAGAGAAACTCTTCCCTTAATATAAAATACATCGCAGAAGAAATTGCGAAAATCAAAAATGTTTCATACGAAACTGTAGTCAGTGTGACGGAAGAGAATGCAAAAAGAATGTATCAAATACAGTAATGAGAGGTAAATGAATGGCGACTTTAGGTAATCCGCAAAATACAATTGCAATTTTAAATAAATACGGTTTTAATTTTCAGAAGAAGTTTGGTCAGAACTTTTTAATTGATACTCATGTTTTAGAGAAAATAATTCGTGCAGCGAATATAACAAGAGATGATTTCATTGTAGAGATAGGACCTGGTATTGGAACCATGACACAGTATCTTTGCGAAGCGGCTAGAGAAGTCGTAGCAGTAGAGATTGATAAGAATTTGATTCCTATCTTAGAAGATGACACATTGGCGGCTTATGACAACGTAACAGTTATCAATCAGGATATTTTGAAACTTGATTTAAATAAACTTGTTGAGGAACGTAATAATGGAAAGCCAATTAAGGTAGTTGCAAACCTGCCATATTACATTACAACACCTATTATTATGGGATTATTTGAGAAGGACACTCCGATTGAGAATATTACTGTAATGGTACAGAAAGAAGTTGCACAGCGTATGCAGGTAGGCCCTGGAACAAAAGATTATGGTGCCCTTTCATTGGCTGTCCAATTTTACGCAGAACCTTATATTGTGGCTAATGTACCACCAAACTGTTTTATGCCAAGACCAAATGTTGGTTCAGCAGTAATTCAGCTTACAAAGCATAAAGAAAAGCCGGTAAAGGTGAAAGATGAAAAATTAATGTTTCAGTTAATACGAGCATCCTTTAATCAGAGAAGAAAAACCTTACAGAATGGACTAAATAACTCAAGTGAACTTCACTTTACAAAAGAGCAAATTGTATCAGCGATTGAAGAGGCTGGACTTGTAGCTACTATTCGAGGTGAAGCACTTACGTTAGAGGATTTTGCTAGATTATCTGATATCCTTAGCCGAAAACAGGATGGATGTTAAACTATATAGCATCTGTAATGGTTTGTATAAAGAGACAGAGCCTGTACAGTTTGGGGGGAAGTACAGGCTCTAATTGAGATTTGATTTTCGTACGTTTGAGGAGTCGAGTTTTAGACTGTACGAAAAATACGAATTAATATAAGTTTAGGTACCATACAGTAGGCGTAGAAACTACTGCATCTGTTAATATTATTGCTCATTTTGTATAAAAAATAAATCAGACTTTATTCCTATTTTTCCAAGAATTAGCGAGGTTCTTAAATTATGTACATAAGATCTAGTTTCGAAAATAATAAAAACCCATCTGCTAAATACACAGAGTGGGTTTTTATCATTTATAATACTTTATTTAAAAAGTCAATTGTTCTTGGATTTTTAGGATTAACTAGAACCTCTTCTGGTGTTCCTTCTTCGACAATGTAACCACCATCCATAAAAACAACACGACTAGCAACTTCTCTTGCAAATCCCATTTCGTGAGTAACAATAACCATTGTCATTCCATCGTTGGCAAGCTGCTTCATAACATTGAGAACTTCACCAACCATTTCTGGATCAAGGGCACTTGTTGGCTCATCAAATAGCATAATATCTGGATTCATAGCTAACGCTCTTGCGATTGCAACACGTTGTTTCTGTCCACCAGATAACTGAGAAGGATAAGAATCTGCTTTTTCTTTTAAACCTACTTGGTCAAGTAATTCAAGAGCCTTTTTATCGGCTTCTTCCTTAGTCATTTTCTTTAGTTGAACAGGAGCTAGTGTAATATTCTCTTTTACTGTCATATGTGGAAAAAGGTTAAAGTGCTGAAACACCATACCAATATTCTCGCGAATTTTGTTAATGTCATTTTTCTTATCCCTAAGATCCATCCCATCTACAATGACAGTTCCAGAAGTAACTTTTTCAAGACGATTTAGACATCTTAAGAAAGTACTTTTACCAGATCCAGAAGGTCCAATTAGGCATACCACTTCGCCTTCTTTGATTTCCATATCGATTCCCTTCAATACTTGAAGACTGTGGTAGCTTTTTTTAAGCTTTTCAACATGTACTTTATTTTCCATACGCGGTCTTCCTTTCAATATATCTAGAAATCTTAGTAATTGTATAAATAACGATGAAGTAGTATACAGCAACAAGTGACCACATTGCCATAGACTCATAGTTCTTAGCAATTACAAGTTTACCAGCCATTGTAAGCTCACGAATACCGATGATACTTAAAATCGAAGTATCTTTCAGTGTGATGATAAACTGGTTAATCAGTGAAGGAGTCATTGTGCGAAGTGCTTGTGGTAATATAACTTTGCGCATTGCTACATGGGTTGGAAGTCCTAAACTGCGAGCTGCTTCCATTTGACCCTTGTCAACTGCTTCAATACCACCACGAATAATTTCAGCCATGTATGCACCAGCATTTAAACTGATAGCAATGATACCAGCTGTCATTTCACTCATTCTGATACCCAAAGCGCCAGGTAAGCCGAAGTAGATAATATAGGCTTGAACTAGGAATGGTGTACCACGAATGATGTTAATGTATATACTTGTAATGATTTTAAGGTATTTGTTTTTGGAAACATTGATAACGGCACATAAAATACCGATGATGCTTGCAAATATGATACCTATAATCGTAAGTTGTAAGGTGATTCCTAAGCCCGAAAGTAAGTCGCCACCAAATTCTACTAACAAATCAATCAGTTTCATTTCATCATTCCTTATTTTTTTCTAAACATTATATTTAACAAAGGTACAATAGATTGTTTATGCTGTATATTTATCTAGGATTGCTTGATATGTTCCATTTGCTTTAATGTTTTCAAGGCCTTTGTTGAATTTATCTAAAAGTTCAGCATTCTTGCCTTTGTTTACGGCAAATCCGTATGAAGAAGTGTTTTCCTGTTCACCAACAACTTGTAATGCTAAGCCTTGTTTGATGGCAAATGCAACAACAGGGAAGTCTTCAAAACAAGCAACTGAACCGCCTGCGATTACTTCGTCGTACATTCCTGAAGAATCCTCGAATGTCTTTATCTTGAAGTTGTATTTTTCCTGAATTGATTCTGCAAATGCAGCACCTTGTGTACCTAATTTTACAGCAACCGACTTTCCGTTCAGATCGTCATAACTTTTAACATTTGTAGTTGTATTTTTAACAGCCATTGTGACACCAGCCTCATAATATGCAGTTGAGAAGTCATATTTCTGGGTTCTTTCATCTGTAATGTTCATACCAGCGATTACACCATCAACCTGTTTTGACTCAAGTGCAGTAATTGCTGCATTGAATCCTAGGGTTTTTAATTGATATTCAAACCCTTGATCTTCTGCAATTGCAGCTAATATATCCATGTCTATACCAACCATTGTTCCGTTGTCTTCATACTCAAATGGTGCAAATGTAGTATCTGTAGCGATTAAGTACTTTCCGCTATCAGAAGAAGAACTACCACAACCAGTAACTAGTGCCGTCATCATTGAAAAAACTAATATCATAGATAACATTTTTTTTAATCTTTTCATCATATCTTCCTCCAATTTGTACGTAAACTAATCCATATATAAGGACTGTAAGTGTATTAGGTATATGCTAAAGATTCGCAACTATCTATTCTTATCTTTCCCTCAATTGCATAAAACATTCGCTAACTGATTTGAGTATAATTGAAATGATAAATTAGCAATAACTTATCATCCTATAATTAAACCAATAAACAAACCAATTTACAATAGGAATATAATGGCAAGTTTCAGAATATATATAGTTGAATGTATATTTTTATAAGGAGTTGGTGATATGGCGGATTATAAAAGATTGGTTTCATATATATATAATTATGAAGCAGGAATTCGAAACAGAAATATTGGTTTTAGCCGTGTAGAGTCGAAAAATGGTCAGTGTAAGGTAACAATACATATTACAGCCAGTATTTCTTCTGTGGAGCCGTTAAAGGTGTATCTTTTTCATCGAAACGGGTTCAAAATGGAGGGAATTTTGCTTGGCACAATGGCTGTAAAAAATGGAACAGGGGACTTTAGAACTGAGACAAAGGCCAATGCGCTGATGGATACAGAGTATAGCTTGAATGATATAAGTGGAGTTCTTATTATACTAAATCAAAATAAGTTTTTTGGTTCTCAATGGGATGACCAGGAAATTCACATAGAAAATTTCTATGAGTATACTAAAAAAGCAGAGCAAGAATCGGTAGCACAGCTTGTGAAAGATATTGAATTAAAGCCACAGGATGTTACAGAAATGTTAATGGAAGAGGATTTAGCAGAGCAGGTAAGAAAGCCTTTGATTACAGAAGAGGTTCAAGCCGCTGAGTTAGAAAAGTCTAATAAGGTGAGTGAAGCGATCGAGACAGTTGCCAGCGTAGTACAGTCTATCTTTCAAGAGGAAAAGCAAGAAGAACCTGTGGTATTCCAAGAAGAGCAGGACATTAACGCTTCGGAGGTGTCAGAAGAGAACAATACAGAAAAGTCAGAGGAAAGTTCTGTTCCTGAAAGTAAAGAAGTCTATATGGAATCGGCCTCAGTCACAGAAGAATCTGTGGAAGAAGAAAAATCGGAAAAAGTAGAATCAGCTGAATTAAAGTTTGAAGAAGAAAAGTCTGAAGAAGAGATAGAGGAAATAAGCCTAAAGGAGGAAGAAACAAATTCCTTAAAGGATGAGCAGATAGAAGCAAAGGAACAGGTACAAGTTGAGGCAACAACGTTACAGGAAACCTGCTGTTGCAGCGAAAACTATCCAGAATGTGTTAGACGAATATTAAAGAGTTTTCCGCCTGTAAAACCTTTTCCAGAAAGTGAGGCAAAGAACTGGGTTCGTATTGAGCCAAAAGATATTGGAATGCTACCTGTGGAAACATGGGTACTTGCCAATAACAGTTTTTTGCTCCATGGTTACTACAACTATCGTCATTTAATATTTGGAATACTCAAATTAGACAAAGGTGAACAGTATGTAATTGGAGTTCCAGGTGTCTTACAGAGTACCGAACAGACTATGGCTGGTATGTTCGGATTTCACCGATTCCTATCAGCAAATGAAGGTGAAAACCAGTACGGGACATTCGGTTACTGGGTACAACAGGTTGTTTTATAAACCTAGTCAGGATAAGGGGTAATGAGCGAATAACATGCATGATCATGCCAAGAACCATTTAACTTTGCATAAGAAGCTCTAACCCCTTCTCTATTAAAACCGGCCTTTTCAATAAATAAGAGAGAGGGAAGGTTCTTTGTGTGAATGAGGGCTTCGATCCTATGAAGCTTAAACTTGGTAAAAACGAGCATACAAGCATATTGTACCGCTTCAAGGCAGTATCCATTTCTAGTATAATTATGGTCGATTTTATATCCAAGGGTACAACTCTGAAAAATTCCATGTACAATATTATGAAAGCTAACAGTTCCGATAGGTTTATGAGGATTGTTTTTTAAAAAAATGTAAAATCGTATCTGTGCACCTTTCTCATAAGCAAGATAGTCGTAATATAACATCTTACCTTGGTAGTCAATGGTGTAGAAAAGTTTATCTCGATCCGGTTCCCATGGTTCAAAGAAATCTCTATTGTTGATATAAAATTCTAACACTTCTGGTGCCCAGTTAGGGTCTAATACTTTTAAAATTAATCTATCTGTGCTAAATTCTGTGAACATAGTGCCTCCAAATAGTCTGGTTTTTATAGACCTATAATAGCACACTTTTTTACATAAGGTGTGGCAATATCAAGAAAAAAATCTAATTCTTTCCTGGAGTAACTTGAATAAATGGGATGTATAACTTCAGAAGATTCTCGGTATGGCTGAAGATAATATGCTTTTGCACCTTGTATCCGTTTGCAGATACTTAAAATGTCTTCTTTTGTATGAAGCTCTTTCATAATAGTTGTACGAAATTCATAGTCACAGTTACTCTGCATTATGTAATCAATAGAATCATTTATTTTTTCTCTAAGAAGGTGATCGGTGCCGGTAGTTATCTTGTACTTATTCCAAGAATTTTTTATGTCCATGGCAATATAGTCAACAAGATTATTGTCCAGTAATTCATTTATTTTTTCAGGATTCGTTCCATTGGTATCTAGTTTTATCTTATATCCAAGGGTTCGAACTTTTTCAATAAATTGGGTTAAGTCTTGCTGTATGGTAGGCTCACCACCAGTGATACAAACCGCTTCTAATTTATCTTTTCTAGATTCAAGAAAATGAAGTACTTCTGCCTCTGAAATGTTAGGAACCGTATTAGGATAAAGAACTAAGTTTTTGTTTTGGCAGAAGGGGCAAGTAAGGTTACAGCCCCCTGTAAAAATAGTAGCAGCCAAGCAACCTTTATAGTCAAGCAACGTCAGTTTTTCTAATCCTTTTATTCGCACAATACCCTCTCCTTGTATAAATTTGGATTTTCTATGTTTAATCCTACATCCTTTTTGGTATAATGTAAAGGAAATAGATTTGAATGTAGGGATTTCTTGTGATAGAATAGTTCAGATTTTACAAATAGGAGATATTTATGGAAGACGAGAAATATATGAAAGAAGCAATTAAGCAGGCAAAACGGGCTTTTAAACAAGATGAAGTTCCAATTGGCTGTGTCATTGTACAAGATGGAAAGATCATTGCGAGAGCTTATAATAAAAGAAACATGAAGAGAAATCCTCTGGCTCATGCTGAAATTATGGCAATTAACAAGGCTGCAAAGGTGACAGGTGACTGGCGATTAGAAGATTGTGTTATGTACATTACGCTGGAGCCATGTCAAATGTGTGCTGGTGCAATTGTACAGGCTAGAATTCCCAAGGTTGTGATTGGTAGTATGAATCCAAAGGCTGGTTGTGCTGGTTCGATACTTAATCTGCTTCAGGTACAGGCCTTTAATCATCAGGTTGAACTGGTTAAGGGTGTTATGGAGAAAGAATGCACCGATATGTTGCAGGACTTTTTTAAACAGCTTCGAGATAAAAAGAAAGAAGAGAAGAAAAAATTAAAAGAGCAATCTTGACAGAGCAAACTTTTTTGCGTATACTAAACTTACGCTTTTTTGAGCGTAATTAATTTGTTAATAATTCTTCCGTGCAGCTGGGGAGTTAGCGGTGCCCTGTACCTGCAATCCGCTACAGCAGGAGTGATATCATGCCTCGGATTTGACTTTGTGGAGCTGCCCTTTATAAGTGGCGTTGACGTTCTGGTCTCGCGCAACAGGAATCTGTGAACCGTGTCAGGTCGGGAACGAAGCAGCACTAAGCAGAGTGCCCTGTGTGCCGTGAGGGTGCTGGGACTGAGTTAACTGTAAAGGTAACGTCTGTGAAGCTTTTTCAAAGCGTGATGCACGGATTATTCATAATAATTCGATAAACTTTAAAATCAAAGATGCAAGTGACACTGTTACTTGTATCAAATATTGACAACTAACTTCGTCTAGTATAAGTTAGTTGTCTTTTTGTTAGGGCATGGCCCTGTTTCTCATTGTGGAGTTTTTCCCAACGGAAAAA
>CALFNR010000071.1:0-12748 GCA_937903005.1 uncultured Lachnoclostridium sp.
CCGATGCCAATGGTGCGGCGATTACAGATTCGACCCACATCGCCAATGTCAATCCGCTTCGCTATCGTGGGTATTACTTTGACTCTGAGACGGGATTGTATTACATAAGTGCTCGTTATTATGATCCGATTGTTAAGCGAATGCTTAATTCAGACGATGAGTTGCTTTCCGCAGTATCGCCTCAGGCTCTCACGGATAAAAATTATTTTGCTTATTGCGATAACAACCCGGTGATCCGTGTCGATAGAGACGGAGGCATTTGGGGGATTGTACTTTGGGCAGTTGCCGATGGATTGTTGAATTCTATTGATGAAATAGTGGAACTAGTGGACGTATGTGAAAATGGTGGCAATAAAAATGTAGCTATTGTAAATTTAGCGATATCATTTACAACTGGCGCAGCTATTAGTATTGTAAGTTCGGTTGCGAGTAAGCCCGTAGCGACGATAATTGCGGCTGCTGCATGTTCTATATTTACAAATGGGTATGATGTTTATACGACATATAGAAGCTCAGGAAATACGGCAGATCTAGGGTCACTTGTTTCTGAGGCCAGCGTAAATGTGGTGTGCGATGTTGCGTCAACTACTATTGGCAGTAAGATAAATAAAGAGGTGACGGATGGGATGCTTAATGAAGGTGAAAAACTATTAAAGAAGGGGACGACAAGAGCCAGGATTCTCTCTAAAAGAGAGAGGACACCTAATGTTCAAAAAGGACTGGCGCATGCAGCAAAGAAACAAAGTACAGGAAAGAAATTAATTTATAAGGCGAAGGCTCTTTCTAGAGCAATTGATTTATCAGTATCTCGTACAGCAAATAGAATCAAAAATTGGATAATGAGGAAATGGCATGGAAAAAAATAATGCTCAAAAAAAGATGCTATTTCGCCCGTGGATTCTTTGGAGCATCGCAGCGTTTGAAAATATGCTTTCAAAAATGGAGGCTAACGGTTGGGCGTTGTATAAGGTTCGTTTAGGCATTCTGTTTTGCTTTGCACGCTGTAAACCGCAGGATAATGTAGTCTATTATGTTATCTGCGAAGAGGGTCAAAAAACGTATGCTACCAGGGAGCCTTGGACTTACGGCAAAAAATCTCTGGTTGAAAATATAGATTACAGATGCTGTAAAAAACACAAATATTTGTCGTTTGATTTGGATTGGTGGCCGCATTCCGAGGATGTTTTAGCCTTTCTTCGCTATGATATATACAGATTTTCTCAACGATATTGCGATGATATTGCAAAAATAAGAGTTGGCAGAAAACCGAGGACTTTTCATTATGTATTGAAGTTAGCCGCAGTATGGTGGATTTTCATTATGACGCAGGTGGGCCTTCTGGTTTGTCTTAGAACTTTGATTGGCTAAAGTTTTAAATAAGTATTGCTGTACAGATGAAGATTTTTATATTTTTTGGTTTTCAATACTTAACATGAAATAGTCACTCTGTAGTTCGCTGCAAGGA
Organism: uncultured Lachnoclostridium sp.; assembly: GCA_937903005.1. Classification (GTDB taxonomy): domain Bacteria; phylum Bacillota; class Clostridia; order Lachnospirales; family Lachnospiraceae; genus Clostridium_AI. The sequence continues at coordinate 1,466 of CALFNR010000071.1, forward strand.
TTGACCACAATGGACTGAAACAACTATAAAACTAACCCTCAAAAAGCTAAATGCTTTTTGAGGGTTAGTTTATTTGTCAATTGTTGTTTACTGTGATTTCCCATTCTTATATAATATGTGTCATCACGATTTTATATAGGAGATGTTATGATGGCAGAGTTAAAAAAGAATATTGAAAAATTTTTAGATGATTGTAGGTATATGAGAGGACTGAGCGAAAAAACATTGAAAGCATATACCATAGATTTGAATCAATTTTTAATATTTTGCGTTGATAAGCCATGGAATAGCAAGGAGACATTAGAGGAATATATAAAAGAGTTATATATAAAGTATAAACCCAAAACTGTAAAAAGAAAAATTGCTTGTCTTAAAACATACTTTCATTACTTGGAAAATAGTGATTTAATTTTATCAAGTCCATTTGATAAAATATCTATTAAACGCCGCGAACCGTTTGTTTTGCCGAAGGTTATTCCAACTCCGGTGCTTGCCCAAATTCTTGAAATCGCGTATATGAAGTACAATGAACCCTATCATACTGAATATTATTATAAGTGTATAACCAGAGATATTGCAGTTTTGGAGTTGCTGTTTTCAACGGGTGTTAGGGTACAAGAACTGTGCAATCTGAAAATATCTGACGTGGATCTCAGAGATAGGTATATAAAAGTTAATGGGAAAGGATCCAAAGAGAGATATATTCAATTAACTAATAAGGATGTTGTTTGTGCTTTGAGACGATATCAAAAAGAATACTGCGACGAAATTAGGGTCAATGAATGCTATTTTATAAACAACAGAGGAAATAAACTTTCAGAACAGTCGGTGCGCTTTATGGTCAATAAATACACCAAACTTGTTGATGCTAATTTGCATATAACTCCGCATATGTTTCGTCATACAGTAGCAACACTTTTATTAGAGGAGGATGTTGATATTCGATATATTCAGGAATTCCTTGGACATAGCTCAATCACTACAACACAAATTTATACGCATGTAAGTCTCAACGCCCAGAAAAAAATATTTGCAAAAAAGCATCCGAGAAATAAACTGAAAATAAAAACGGATATATGACGGCAAATGGGTTACTTGAAACTGGTTCTAAAGTTAACTCTATTTTTAGACGGTAGCATTTAAACACAAAGGGGTATATTGATAAAGTTAAAATCCGGACTATTAAATCAATTTTAATAGTCCGGATTTTTGCTTTAAGATATAAGTGTGCTTACTTATACTTAGAAAAATGTCGACATCAAACCGAATTTTTTGCTATAAATCAACCAGAAATCGTTCGGATGATCATTCAAGAATCTACTAAATTCGACCTTGGATTGGTATACATGGTTTAACCGCATTTTAAATACTAACTTTTGCATAACTTCCTAGAACGTCTAATTATGTTATCGCTAATTGTATGATAATATCTAATTATCATTTATAAATAATGGGGGATAGAATGCACCATACCAATAAAACAATTTTAAAAAACGGGTTGATAATAACAGAAGATGAAATTATCACGGATTACGTTGTTTTAATTGAAAATGGAATAATAGGGGGATACTTCCAAATCAAAGGACTTCCTTAATAGATGCATATGAGTTCGATTGTAAAAATGATTATATCTTGCCAGGTCTTATAGATATTCATTCCGATGTTATTGAAAAAGTAATAGCACTTAGAAAAGAAACAGTTTTTAGCAATATTATCGCTTTAAATGAAATTGATAAACGATTAGCATACCAAGGAATCACTACAATCTTGCATTCTATTTCTTTTGCTACAACCATTTGTAATAATAAAAGAACGCTATCATTAGAAAACATGTTCAATTTATGCGATTTAATCTATGAACAAAAACAGAACCTTTTAATAAATCATAAGTTTCATGCTCGTTTGGAACTTAATGCATATTCAGCATATGAAAAATTGCTTTCGTATATTTCTGAAGGAAAAATTTATAAGTTATCGTTAATGGATCATTCTCCTGGACAAGGTCAATACCGAGACCTCAATACGTATAGAAAAATAATGAATTTGCAGTATGGAAGAATACCCGATGAACAAGCAGATCAAATAATTAAGGTTTGTAAAACTAAGCCTAAAATTGAAGATAAACAATTAAACATATTAATATATAAGGCAAAAGAAAATCACGTGCCAGTTGCATATCATGATGTGGAGTTTAAAAGTCAAATAGATATGATGGTCAAAAGAGGGATAAATATTTGTGAGTTTCCGTTAAATTCTGAAGTTGCTCATTATGCTAATAAGAACAATATTTTTCCTGTTGTCGGTGCCCCCAATATAGTTTTAGGACATTCTCATAACAATAATACATCTGCAAGAGAACCAATTGCAAACAAATGCGCAAATGTAATATGTTCTGATTATTTTTCTACTTCGCTTTTGGTCTCTATTTTTGTTTTAGTTAATGAAAAAATATGTTCATTACCCGAAGCAGTAAAATTCGTGACAATTAACCCAGCAAGAGCAATTGGAATAGACAAAAAATATGGTTCAATTTCAGAAGGAAAAGTTGCTGACATTATAATTGTTAATTACGATGATGTAATACCAACGGTTAGAGCAACATTCGTCAAAGGAAACCTTAAAACTATGATAAACACATGGAAATGAAATGTTTTAGTTAAAAATCAATATTCACATTTTATAATAGTTATTTATAAAAGAGGAAGGTAAAAGTATGAGCGTTTTTATTTCCTTTTCTGGAGCCTCACGAGAAGAGTATGCGATTCAATTTTTGAATTTTTTTAATAAATATGGTTTACATTGTTGGTATGATCAACACGAACTTTTTTTAGGAGATGAATTACACAAAACGATAATTAAACAAGGAATCAGTCAATCGAAGTACTGTGTCTTGATAATTAATCAGGCCTTTCTTAATAGCAATTGGCCATGTGAGGAAGCCCACTTATTTTTTAAAAGATTTAAAAGTGGAGAAGATATTACAATTTTTCCAATTCTTCTAGATATTACTAAGAAAGATTTAGCTAATTCAAAAATAAATTTTTTGCTAAAAATTAAATATCAATTTTTACACGCAGGAGAATCTATTGATCAAATAGCTTTCCAAATCATTAATCGCGTTTTTTTTGATATCGCAAAGCAATGTTCCTTTTCAGATTTCAAATCTCTTTTGAAGCATGTTGAACGCTTAAGTCATAACAAAGATATTGATTTGTATAATGCGCTCATTACGCTTAAAGATTTTGATGAAACGGATTATCGTTCTAGAACAATCTTTCTAATTTGTTTGATTCGTTTATTTCATCATAATCCTTTCGAAAAAACAATTAGAAACATTTCATATTTAATATATGACAATTATAAAATAAATTTCGATATTTACAAAACAGTAGAATCTATTTTACTGATTATTGCTTCACAGGACTTTAATCAGTCAGGCCTTTTAGAATTCTATTAAGTGCTTCATCCATACTAATTCTAGACGCAAGGATTATCTTCGCTACAAGCTCATTAAAGAATTCTTCATTTGAAGCCTGATAATTAAACTTTTGAAAAATTGTTTGATTTTTGAATGTGAAAGATTTAGGATCATTCAATTCAATAGAAAATATATATTGAGAGATTGAATCTTTTCCACATGGCAAAGGTACAATTATGTTATCTGAACTTTGTTTTGCTTCTTGGTATTCTTTCCATATCCCACTTTTAAAAATGGACCTTTCGTCTCCATCAAAATCTCCGTATAAAAACAAAAAAATTCCCGCTTTACTCATTATTCTTTTTCTGTGATTTTCATTTGATTGAGGTGATAAAAATGGGAATGGTTCCATTTGTAAATAACGATTAATGTTAAAATTTTTGTAAACACTTTTTATTGATCCACAGATAAAATTACCAATGCTCATACCCATCCCGCAAATAAATTTAAATGGTAAAGTTTTCTGCTTTTTAAAAGCTTCTATTATTTCTCTACAAACTAGTTTTCCTTGGTTTTCTGCGGATGAATGTCTCATAAAAGCCCTTGCACCTGAAACAAATATAGAAGTATATTTCACTTTACAAGCTATACCATAAGCAATTTTATATGCCAATTTAGGTTCATTAACAATTAAGCAATTTATATTGTAATGGTTTTGTAAATCTTTAGATATAAAATCTAACATATCGGTGTTTCGATCAACAATTATTGCATAATGATTGGTTGAATAATTCTCTCGACTATTATCTATACAGTTGAGAATGTCCTTAATGCACATACGAAGAATATCATCATTAAATGAACAGCCTAAAAATAAAAAGCTTTGGCATAAAAGCTCTCTTTTTAATAAAATCAAATATGCTTCATGAGATCTTCTATAATCGATAAAATCTTCTTTTGTAATCATTATACTTTCTGGGCTATCGCTAGAACCATTTATTTTATAAAGAAAATTCTGTCCAGGAAAAGATAGATTCTTAAAATGATTATATTTGTATATTGAAAGATAGTTTTTTGATTTTGTTTTTAGTATGCTTTCAATTACGGAATCATAATTTGTTGTCCAGATGCTTTTATAATCAAAATCCAGTAAATGATACAAGTACGTATCAGTTTTCATTTCATCAATAATTAATGATTTCATCTTATTACAAATTTCACTTTTGATGTTTATTCCTCTCAATTCTGCATATTGCGCTTTGTCTAAATTGCTCCAATCTTTTCTACCTTTATATACGCTATCGACAAGTTCCTGCCAATTCATAGCATCATATTGCATTGAAGAACCAGCACCTATGAATAAACTTAAATTGTTATTTAGTATTTCTTCTGCAACATGATTTATAAAATCTTCTAAATCATTAATGTTCTGAGAATTATAGTTTCTTGCCATAAAACTATCCCCCATTATTTATAAATGATAATTAGATATTATCTATCGTTTATTTCGATATTTTTGCAACAGTTTAAAATAAAATACCTAAAAGATTTTAATGAAACCCACAATACTCTCCTTGGCGAATGTGATATACAACGTGCGATTTTTAAGGATAAATCATGATAAGATGATAAAATAGTAGAACATAGCAGAACATTCAAATATATAGTGTACGTTTTTGGAAAAGGTTACACTTTTTATTGAAAAAATTTGTATTCTATAAAAATTTTTTATACGGCGATATTTGGCAAGATACCGCACCAGTGTGGCGGACAGGCCACTTTCTTAGATTTTCGTCTTTGTTTTGTAAACTCCGGCGAGGGAGAGCAGGCTTTTGCCGTGTATTCCTTACCGTTTAACCTTTGCAGCGTCCCGTAGGACAGAAGATCCATAGCTGATTTAAACAGATTGAGCGTATATCGCCTGTAGGCGCCGTAGGAATCCCAAAAGAATAGTACTTGTCCTACCATTAGCATTTCAAATGAAGTCCGAGCCGATCCCTCGCTGGTTGGCGTAGCGGGGCTTGCCGTCTGCGTCCACCCCCACGAACACCACATTGTGATAGGGGTAGCTTTCATAAAGGCGGCCGGTCCGGATGCAGAAGTCGATCAGCTCATAGTCGATCCCTCTGCGGTGCAGGTATTCGATGGCGTGGGTGGCGCTGCGATTGACCTGCGGCAAAAGCAGCACTTTTTCTTTCGGCGCTTTCGGAGCCGGGGCAAAGGTGGGCGGCACCGCTGACAGATTTCCCATAATGGTTTCGACCGCCTGCGTAAAGGGCATCTCTTTGACCTTAATGAGATAGTCCAGCGCAGAATACCCGCCGATCCCACGGGAAAACCAGCACCATTTGCCGTTGGAGATTTTCAAGCTGTCGTGCTCACGGGTGCAGTAGGTGCTGCCGCCAAAATGCACCAGCTCCTGTGGCTCATAAGTCCGCAGCTAAGTCGGCAAGCCCATATCACGAGCCTTTGCTACCACCCCCGGCTGGCATATGGCATATGTTTTCCCCCGTTCTGACATAAAAATAGCCGAGGAGCCTTCAGGATGAAAACCTCTCGACTATGTACTTTTAGATGCCTTGTGTTTTCAATTCATATCTTTTCATAACTGGAATTTAATTTTTGCAAAACGCTATACTTTGCTTTTAAAAGATAATGACATCAAATCATGTGTCTGCGCTATTCCGTATTTTTTTTACGCTTTTGTAAAAGTGTCCGCAAAATAGTTGCGCTTTCTCTGCGGGCTGTGGTATAATAATAACGCAAGATAAAATGCGTTATGGAGGACAGGATCATGCTTACTAAAATTATACTTGATAACTTCAAGTCATTCAAAAATAAAACCACGATCGACCTTGCCAAAACCAACTATACGATTCTTCCGCAGAATGTTGCGGATAACGGTGTTCTAAAAGGCTGCATTTTTGTTGGTGCCAACGCTTCCGGTAAGTCTACGATCATCCTCGGGGTAAAGCTGCTCCTTGATTTTCTCTTTTCTGAACGGGATCTTAATTCCGGTATTTTTCTCTGCATGTTCGGAGATAGCCCCTGCTATTCTCTCTCCTACGAATTCCTGATTGAAGGGAAAACGGTAAAATATTTCTTTGAGGTAGATGTAAAGAAAGATATGATTTCTGAAAAGCTCTGGCTTGATGACACGCTCATGCTCGAAAGAATGGGGCTTTCCGCTAAATCGTACATTGCCGAACCAAACGGTGTAAACTACGACAAAACGGATGTCGGAAAGAATACGCTATTTCTGAGAACGCTATACTTCAATACAAAGTTCGCATCCAACTCTATTCTGAGTGCATGGATGGACTATCTGAAACGTTCTATCTATATCAACATATTTGACAGGCAAATCGTTTCTTATGGGCCGACGGAGCTTTCGGTTGCCCGTTATTTAGAAAAAGGCGGCTGTGAAACGATCAACCGTTTCTTCGACGAGTACAATTTTGAACAGAACATTGAATACGACCACGTTAGCAAAGGTGGCAATGTGCGCCTGGTTGCCGGAGAGGATGAAAATCAGAAGTATATCTTCTTCAAGCGCAAAGGTATCGACGTCCCGATTCCCTTTTTGGAAGAATCTCTCGGCAATCAGAATCTTCTCCGTATCCTTCCTGCATTCCTAACTGTGGTCAAAAGCGGAGGAATGCTTCTGATCGACGAGTTTTCAAGTGGATTCCACAATGAACTTGAGAACCTCTTGGTCAGATATTTCATGGAAAAATCCGGTCATGCACAAATGCTGTTTGTTTCACATTCGACGAACCTGCTCAGTAATTCTATTCTCCGTCCGGATCAGGAGTATTCGGTGGAGTTCCAAAACAAAAACGGGAGTTCTGTCAGACGGTTTTCATCCGAGCAGCCACGTTCTGCACAGAACATCGAGAAAATGTACGTCAGCGGCGTTTTTGGCGGGCTTCCTGAATACAAAGAGGTAAACGATGAGGCTGAATAAAGATAAGCATATCGGAAGAGTTCTCTTCATTGTAGAAGGCAGCCGGACAGAGTTTTCGATTTTGAGGCAGATCTTCTGCAATCTTCTTGGATATAGCTACGTTGAAAAGCGTAGAAACAGGCCAACTTATTTTGAAAGCAGCAATGACCGCTTTTCAAAGATCGGCGTTATCAACACGCAGGAAAGTAATATCCGTGACATCAGTGAAAACGAAGCCTATCTTGATGAGGTATTTGATACGTTGCGTGATCAGTACCAGTTCCCAGTCGATCAGTCGGCAATATACTATCTGTTTGACCGTGATCCCAAATCCAATACTGATTCCGCATTGATTGAAAAGTACATTCTCTCGCTTACCAACCCCTACGACAATGACGATTATAAAGCGGGACAGCTGCTTTTGAGTTATCCGAGCATAGAAAGCTATATCATCTCCAATTTCAGGGATACAGCAAACGTTCCTCAGTTTTTGCTTGGAAAGGACGTCAAAGCGTACATTGGAGAAAATACGGACATTCAGATAAACCGAATTTCGGAAGAAACATTGATAAAAGCGGCAGATGAATTTTTAAGATACCTTTCAAGCGAACAGATTACCTTCGATGTAGACGAGTTTTCAGAAGCTAGTCACGCAGTGTTCACAAAACAAGAAGCTGAATATTTGTCTGGCCAAGGTTTCCGGCTTTTTTCCATGCTAACACTTGCGTTTTTGCAAATGGGAATTATTGAGTCGGAAAAATTCGAAATCTAACTATTTACAAAGCTTACAAAGCACCGTGTTTAATTCACGGTGTTTTGTTTTGAAAAAATCTCTTATACCCATTGATATATTGCGTCACCCGTCCCGTGCGGATGCGTTTAACGGAGCCCCTTTTGACCATTGCACCGACGTCGAGTAGCCGCCAATTCCGCGAAAAAATCATCACCGTTTTCCGTTGGAATTTTAAGATTGTCGCGTTTAAGGATGCAGTATATGCAGCCACCGAAATGTACCAACTCTTGTGGTTTATAAAGTTCGCAGATATGTGGACTGTGCCCCCATCTCCGGCGAGATATATGGCATATGTTTCCCCTCAGTTCTGACATAAAAATAGCCGAGGAGTTTTAGAAATGAAAACCTCTCAGCTGTGTAAGTTATTTGATATGTATAATCAGATGATCTTGGAGTCGAAATCACGCTCATATTTTCTTTTTTCGGGACAACTATCACAAGGAATCCAATTCAGTTTGCCTGAGAACAGACTTTGATTTGTTGTAAACAGTCGCTGAATCTCTTGCCTTATTCTTTCAGATAAATTACCGGAAAACCTTGGACCAGCTACAATTTCTATAGAATCTATAAGATCGTCTGGAAGTTCGATTGCCAATCTATCGCACCTTATACTTTTATCCACTATAGCGAGCACTCTAACTTCACGTTCATATTCCCAGGCCATGTCTTTAATGTAGCCTACCAAATCTGGTAAATGAGGTGTGTTTTTTAATAGCTTATTCTCTGCTTTCCCGCATATCATAATTTCATCAGATTTATATTGCACGGAATCAGCATTGGTATATGCAACACGCACAATGGATAATTTCTTATAGGGAATAGCTGACCTTTCCAATATTGGCTTTTGGTTTTCAAGACAAAATACAGGGTAAATTGTTTTAGTGTTTTTTATCCAATTTCTGAATGTTGCAACTGGTATGCGGATCAACACGCCATCTTCCCATGGTTGAGCATACATTGACCACATAGCGATACTTTCGCTTGAATTGTACATGAAACTCGCAAAGAACACAGCGTTGAGTTCCTGGAATTCTAAAATGTTTTTAAACTCAAGTCCGTCATTCATGGCCTGGGGGGAGTTTAACCACCAGGATCTGCTGTTAATTATTGATACGACATTGGATAATTTAGTATAGTGATATACATATTGAGTACCATTGTTCTTGGTGGGGGTTAATCGTTTGCCACTATTACTGAGATAAGCAATCAAATCTTGCGGTGAATTTATTTTACTGAAATTCGTTGCTGCTGTCTTTTCCTTCATTTTGATTACATCTTTCCGATTCTTTGAAATTCAATATTTTTCACTTAGCAGAAAATCTGCCAGATGCACGATTTTGACCCCATTGATATTGCCTGCGGCCAATTCATCCAGCGTTACTACATATTTCGGGTAATGATCTTTGATCTCAAGCAGGTTGGCGACCTCTCGGTCGGATTCCTCCGGCAGATTGCGGCACACCTGCACATAGATCCGTTCGTCCCGTCGCACGGCTACAAAGTCGATCTCCTTGGTGGCGTTTTTGCCGATATACACATCATAGCCCTTCCGTCGAAGCTCGAAGTACACAATGTTTTCCAACATGGCGGCCACGGATTTCGGGTTGAAGCCCATCATGCAGTATTTGAGGGAAGCATCCGCAAGGTAGAATTTCTCCTGTGTTTTGAGAACCGTCTTGCCCTGCATATCATACCGCTGGCAACGATAGATCACAAAAGCCTTTTCCAGCCATTCCAGATAATTATAGACTGCTTCCACCGAAAGGGAGCGTCCTTCGCCTTTCATGAATTTCACGATGGCGTTGGCGGAAAAAGTCTTGCCGACATTCTCTACGACATACTTCACCACACGGTTGAACAGGTCAAAGTTCGTGATATTGTGCCGTTTGGTGATGTCGCTGGTGATAACGGAATTGTAGATACCCTCGACGATTTGATAGGACGAACGCTCATCGAAATTTCCGAGCGCAACGATAGGAAAGCCGCCCATGCGGATATACTCGTTCAAAAGTTCTTTCGGTGTGCGGCCGCTGTCCTTCTTGAACTCCAGATATTCAGCAAAGGACAGCGTAAAAACAGGGATGGAGATATAGCGTCCCGTCAGATAGGTGGAAATCTCACTGGACATCAGCTTGGAATTGGAGCCTGTCACATAAATGTCGGTATTGGAATCCTCCAGCAGACTGTTGACTGCCTTTTCCCAGCCGTCCACCTCCTGCACCTCGTCCAGCAGAAGATAGTAGCGTTCGCTGTCGGTCATTTTTTCTTTTATATCCCGGTACATCTGCTTGGCGGTCATGCTGTCGTCCAGTTCCTCCGAAGTATAGCGTAGCTGGATCACATGGTCTGCCGCAATGCCGCTGCAGATCAGGTCGTCTTTCAGCATATCCAAAATAGTGGATTTTCCGCAGCGACGGATCCCGGCAAGGATCTTCACCAGCGGAACATCCCGATAGGTTTTCAGCATATCCAAATAGTATGGCCTAACGATCATGGTATCGCCTCCTTACTATTAGTATAGCCAAAAACATCAACTCGGTCAACAGTTTTTGCTGGAATTTAAGAAAAACTTTTTAAGCAAAATAAGTTTTTTTGCCTGCCATTCGTTTTTGCCAACAAAAAAGTGTAGCGAATTTTTCTGCACAACCTCTGTCGCCCAATTCATTTATATCGCTTTGGCTTTTGAGAGAGATAAGTGCGGCATTGGTATGTCTGCGGAAGTAAATGTGCTGCCGCTCCATGTCATCAATTGGACGGGCAAGGTTCAGAAGCCCGCCGCTCTTCTATGGCCATGCGAATCCTGTCGTTGTCAAAAATGCGTATATTGGTTTTTATACTTTCAGGAAAAACAATAAAAGGATCGTAAAAGGCAGTACAAAAGAATCAGAGATTTGTGTAAAAGCGAATTTCGCATTTTGCTTAAAATGTTGAAATTTTTTATTTTTTGATACACTCAACTAAATTGACAAATCTTTTTTTTCAGCAGAGTTTAACGCGTTTTGATTTTCGTGCAATACATTGCATGGTGCCTACTTTAAATAATATTTTGAAGATTAAACCCGTAAGAAATCTGCGAAGGTGTTTAAAAAGACATGTGAAAATGCATAATTGTACTTAAATATATTG
>CALFNR010000072.1:0-8493 GCA_937903005.1 uncultured Lachnoclostridium sp.
TGGTATAACTGGATTTCAAATAAACTTACAAAAGCAAAAGATTCTCACCAAAAAAAGGAGTTTTGGATTAACCGCAAAATCATTGCAGATAAGAAGCCTTATTTTATGCAGTATATTTATCCATCAGAACGTGCAGAATTAAATAATTATCGTAAGAAAAATAACGAGAAATGTCTTATGAGATTTAGAATTTCTCTTGATGAATTAATGCATAAAGAGAATAAAACAAAAGAAGAAAATAAATTCATTCAATGTTACTATGATCGAATGCCTCTTGGCATGGGTAAATGCACAATTAATAAAATTTGTTGGAGAATTGAAGAGAAATTTGATAATATTGTATACTCTTCTAATGAGAATTTTGATTATTCTATCATGAAGAGTGATGCAACATATTCTGATGTGGTATATAAGAAAATAAAAAAAATATACGAAACTTATAGAAAAGAAATATCCAGTTATATGCAATATGCTAAGTCGGAAAGGCTTAAATCAGATGAACGTCAAATTCAAAAATATATATTAAAAGAACAATTTAAAGAGAAATGTTTATTAGAGTGTCCTAATGAAGATGAATTATGTAATATTGTTTTGGATTTATGTTATTCAAAATCTAAATATAGTAAGCAATTTGCATGGGATATTTGTGGAGAAACATTTATACAAAATCTATTAAGGCGAAAGAATTATAAAATCTCATATCCAACACTTGATGATAATGGTGACATTGAATATTTAGGTATGAAATTTTCTATGAAAGAAACCGAAATTAAAGTGAATGTAGATTTGGAGGATAACGAATGCCAGTTGTATTAAATGAAATAAAGCAAGCGGAAACGATATTAGAAAAAGGAGAAGTTGGTAACAAACCAACTTCTACCCTATTTTTACTTTCTAAGTATTATCGTCAAAAATTAAAATTATCAGAAAAGAAAACTTCTGAAAAACTTAATGAGTTTATGAATAGCAATTATAAAAATTATAATCCTGTATTATGGGAAGATATAATTGAAGATATTTCTCGAAAAGGTAAGAAATATGAATTAAGAAATGTTGAGCATATCGGAATTACTCAATCTGAATTAGATATCATTGAATCGGCAAAAACCAAAAATCATAAAAAGTTATTATTTACAATGTTATGTTTTGCAAAATTATATAATATTACATCTCCTAATAATAACAACTGGATTAACGCAGACATAAAAGAAATATTTAAAACTGCAAGAGTAATTGTTAAGCATCGAGAAGATAAATTTCTATTACTAAATGATTTGGAATCAAATGGATATATTTCTTTCTCTAGTAAAAACGATAATCTTAATATGAAGATCAATTTTATTGATAATACTAATAATCCAATTTTATATATTACCGATTTTAGAGAATTAGGATATGAATATCTTAATTATATCAAAAATGGAACTTTTACAAGGTGCAAAGTATGTGATAGGCTAATAAGAAAAGCAAGTAAAAATATTCAGTATTGTGCAGAATGTAAAGAAGATAAAAAACTAGAAAAGTATATAAAATATAACCAAAAACGAAATACAACCACTTTTTTAAACTCGTGAAAACCCTTTATTTTCAAGGGTTTCAGGCACTATTGCCAATTTTCTTATTATGTAATAGATATATACGCGAATACCTTGTAAATGCAATGGAAACCGAAATATTTTAATAAGTATAATTAGTTAAAAGGAGCGAATCATATATGATTTTAAAAGAAGCATATCGTTATCAGAACTTTCTCACAAATCTTATCTCTAGTGCAGAATCATACATTAACAATCCTTCATTTGTTATGAAAACTACTCAAGAACATATGAGAAGCAAAGCTAATCCAGAAGCAAAAGATGAGGAAGTTGAAGTTCCAAAATCTTATAATGTAGATTTTACACCAATTCAGCTTGTGGATTTTCTTGTAGAAGCAATTGATGAGAAACAGAAATTATCTGACGCAATTGCAGAAGCTAAGAAACATACAGAGATTGACATTGACTCTTCTTATGCTATGAATAAAACGAAACAAAGATTCGCTACTATTCTAAAAGGTATGGGCGATAGAAAAGCTACCGAAACAGAAAGACAAGGTAGAGATTATAGATTCAATGTAAATCAGGAGCAGGTTGCTTATACATATACAATTAAAGAAGTTACTAAACTTGATTACAATAGAAATGACGTAAAAGGACTTGCGAAAAAATTAGCAAAAGAAACAGATGAAGTTTCTACTAAATTAGATCAGCTTGAACTTACTACGATTGTTTATCATGAACCTAAATATGATATAAATACATCATTCGAAGATGTCGTTGTTGATTCTGTAAAACGGTAATATAATATGGCGTATAAATCAATATTTAATGCGGGTGTCGCAAGACATTTACTAAAACTAGGAAATTCAATTTGTGATATTAAACCCGATAAAAAGAATAAATACAAAACCATTTTTATTTTTGAAGAAACGGAAAAGTTTAAGAACGACATGGCTAGTGCTTTAAAGCACTAGCCTTTTATATTGCAATAAAAAGTACAAGAAAGGACAATGTGCATTATTATGAGAAGAAAAACTCAAGAAACTTTTGTAAAAGAAGTTTTTAATATGTATGGAAACGAGTATTCTGTTTTAGGAGAATATAAAACAGCAAAAACACCTATAAAAATGAAGCATAATGTTTGTGGAAATATTTTTAAAATTACTCCATCAAACTTTCTTAGTGGAAAACAGTGTCCAGTTCATAAAAATGATAGAATAGCCAAACATAATATTACACCATTAAAAACTATAAAAGAACAACTTCATAATTTGGTTGGAAATGAATACTCAATTGATAATTATACTATGGTATCTAAAAAGGCATCGTTTACTCATAATATATGTGGAAATAAATTTGAAATGGTCGTAGATAAGTTTATAAATGGTGGATGTCGATGCCCCAAGTGTTCTAGTAAAAATGCCGGAGAAAAGAAACGAAAATCCCCAGAACAATTTAAAAAAGAATTTTATGAATTAGCAAATAATGAATATGAATTATTATCAGAATATTCTACATGCGATAATAAAATAAAGATAAAACATAAAAAATGTGGAACGATTTATTGGGCGACTCCAAACGCATATCTTAATGGAACTAGATGCCCTAATAAAAATTGTGTTACTGAAAAAATAGTTTCAAAAATTGCAAAAGATGATGAGACCTTTAAAAAAGAAATTGAAGAAAAATATCATGGAGAATATATACCATTAGATGAATATACAAGATCTATTAACGAAATTAGATTTTTACATACAAAATGTCGAAAAATATCTTTACATACACCAAATTTTGCGCTAGATAAAAATAGAATTGGGTTATGCAAATACTGTGATGTTCCAACAAAAGGAGAAAAACGAATCATAGATTTTTTTGATGATAATCATATATTGTATAAATTTCAACATAAATACGATGATTTATTTGGTACTGGTGGGAAACTTTTATCATATGATTTTTATTTACCAAATTTTAATCTTTTAATTGAATATCAAGGAGAGTTTCATGATGGAACAGCATATCAACAAACAAATGAAAAATTAAAGAAACAGCAAGAACACGATCGGCGTAAACGAGAATATGCGAAATTTCATAATATTGAATTGTTAGAAATTTGGTATTGGGATTTTGACAATATTGAAAAAATACTTCGTGACTCCTTAGAAGATATTGTTGTGGTGAAGTAAAATTCACCACTCTCCTCTTTCATTCAGGTATATACAAGAGACTAAGATTGATATTATAATGGTCAATCGGTTCAGATGCAGATGAACTATAATGCTGCGAGGTATATGATAATACCAGAATTATCATATTAAATCTAAAAATGGATATGTTTCATTACATATAAATTAAATTATAGATTAACAAAAAAAAGGTAAGTATATGTGAATACTTAATAGTCTCAAGATGAGTGCATTAATCGTCATTGTGTTACGAGAATGCGACAATACAAGATTTCAAACTTACGATATTTCAGCAATTTGCTCTTTCATTAAATCAATATACGTTACGTGAATTTAAACTAGAAGACTGACTGTCTTCTCAAATGGTGCGAGTGTCAAAACTCAGATAAGAATTGGTACGAATTATTAATTAATTCGATTAAAAGTTTTATACTTTTGATGAAAATTTTAAAGATTTTGTACATTTTTGTATAAGTTTTTAATTAAAAATTGGTTGGAATTGTAATGAAATCTTAGTCTGTTTTATGTATTTGAATGAATAGAGAAAATACAGATATAATTAGCTTGGCGGCTAATTGGAATATAATCGGCGGTTGCACTATTTTTTCGCCTTTCGTTAGTAGTGTGACCGTTGATTAAAATATAACAAGGGAGAGTAGTCTAGTGGCGAAGGCAGTTGACTGTAAATCAACCACAAAGAAACATCGAAGGTTCGAGTCCTTCCTCTCCCATTAAGCCAGGAATATCAAACTCTCTTAAAATACCTGGCGATATAGGGGAACGTTGTGAGATGTTCCCCTATAATGAGTTAGAAAGTTGGTAAATTATGGTTTCAGATTGTGATAAAAAACGTTTAACTGATGAAGAAGAAAAAGAAATTTATCAAAAAATATTAAAAATATTATCTGAAAAAGGTTGTACGTATTCTGATGCAAAAAATATTTTTCGTGATGTACTATTTTTAATTGAAGTGTATAATAAAGTTAGTTTATGATTCTCGTTTATTGAGAGATTTAATTGTGGCATATGCTTTATCATATTCTCTCATATATTCTTCAATAAAATCAGTAGTCATTCCAGGCGCATTGCGAGAAGCGCATCTTTTGGCTGCATAATCAGCTAATTCTTTGACTTGTTTATCATCTAAAGTTGTATTTTTCATTTGTAATACCTCCAATATATTTTACCAAAATTATACATTATTTGGTGTAATTATTCAATATTTAATTGTGTGGATGGCAGAGTCAGGTTTAACGCGCCAGTCTTGAAAACTGGAAATCCTTATGGGTTCGTGGGTTCAAATCCTACTCCACACGTTACTCTCCTACTTGGAGAAATAAACGAAAAGGATGTGAATTGCTATAAAAGCGATTACTAAAAAAGAAATGGAATACCTTATGAAAAAAGGTTTTAAGTTCCATGAAGATATTTTTAAAACCTATAGTGGTAAAAATAAATACTACTGTAGAGAATGCAATACTATTAGTAGAGCATTAGAAAATTATCACAATGGATTATCTGTTGTGGAATATAAGTAATAAAGTAATAAAAATATATTATGAAAGGTGGTAAACTGCCATCAGTACAAAATTTTATGATACAAATGCTCTGTTATTGTTACAGAAAGATGTATTAAAAGAAAATTTTTATATTAGTTCTACATCTCTACAGGAGCTAGAACACATTAAAGTGTCACGCAATAAAGAAGAACAAGTTAAATATGCAGCACGTAAGATTCTACATATACTTGATGAAAACGAAACATCATACAATGTTATTGTTACAGATTCTAAAATTATAGATATTATTGCACAACACGGACTGGAAAACACACCAGATAATCAGATTTGTGCATGTGCATCAACTATTGAAGATGTTATTTTTATTACAAATGACATTGCTTGTAAATCTATTGCAAGACATATATTTGGATTAAAAACTGAAACAGTTAAAGAAGAAGAAAAAGATTTATATACTGGTTTTATTGAGAAGTCATTATCTGAAACAGAAATGGCTTATTTTTATGAACATTTACAAGAAAATATTTATGATTTATTAGACAACCAGTATATTATAATCAAAGATCAATCAGATAAAGTTGTTGATATCATGGTTTGGCGTGATGAAATGTATCAGAATGTAAAGTTTCCTACTATTCGCTCAAACTATTTCGGGAGTGTAAAGCCTTTAAATGGGGATATTTTTCAACAAATGGCTTTAAATAGTTTTAGTAATAATCAAGTTACTATGATTAAGGGAGCTGCTGGTACAGGAAAATCGTATCTAGCCGTTGGATATTTAATGTGGCTACTAGAAAAACGAAAGATTGAAAAAATCATTGTATTCTGTAATACAGTTGCTACTGCTAATTCTGCAAAACTTGGGTACTATCCAGGCACAAAGGATGAGAAATTGTTAGATTCATCAATCGGGAATATGTTATCAGCTAAACTTGGTGATAGTTTTGGACTTGAAGAAATGATGGCTAAAGGTAGAATCCAACTTTTACCAATGTCTGATATTAGAGGTTTTGATACTAATGGAATGTGTGCAGGTATTTATATTACAGAAGCACAAAATATGGATATATCATTAATGAAACTTGCTCTGCAAAGAATTGGAGAAGATTCAGTTTGTATTATAGATGGTGACTACAATGCACAAGTTGATTTATCTCAGTATGCAGGTTCTAACAATGGTATGCGTAGAATGTCAGAAGTATTTAGAGGGCAAGACTTCTATGGAGAAGTAGAATTACAAAATATTTATAGAAGCAAAATTGCCAAAATTGCTGAAAATATGTAAAAGAAAGAGGGTTATTATTATAGAAGTTTTAGATATTGCTTTACCTCAAAATTTAGAAAATATGTCATTACCATCGCCAGAATTGGTGAACTATTATAGATTGGCTGAAAATAGAATTTTCTATATTGATTATGAAATTGACGAATCTGTATTAGAAGTTCAAAAGGCAATTATTTATTATAACATTATTGATAAAGATATTCCTGTTTCTGAAAGAAAACCGATTATTATTCTTTTAGATACTCCTGGTGGATTACTCGTAGAAACATTTTCATTGGCTCAGACAATGATTATGTCAAAAACAAAAGTAATTACAGTAAATATTGGTACTGCTTATTCTGGTGGTGCATTACTTTTACTTGCAGGACATGAAAAATATACTCTTAAATATTCAAAAGCTATGATTCATTCTGGAAGTACATCAGGCGGAGGCGGCACAAAAGATTTATAAACAACAGATTGATGATATGGCGGAGTTTATTTTAGAAAGATCTACTATTGATAGTAAGGTCTTTAAAAGAAACAGAGCAAAAGACTGGTATTTTAGTTCAGAGGAACAAGTAAAATATGGTCTTGTCGATAGAATTATTACAAGTTTAGATGAAATTATCTAAGAAGAGTAGCGAATAACTACTCTTCTATTTTTATGAAAAATATATAGAAAGAATCAAGGAGAAGAAAACATGATTAAAATTAGTGAACAGGAAAGTAAGGTAACTCCACGTAAGAAAAATATCCAACTTAAAAATATTTCAGTAGAAAGTCTACGTCTAATTGATACGGATACAGGTGAAGATGTAGCACAAGAAGTTATTGATGCTCTACCAGACGGAGTAGATACTATCGACTTCAAAATTACTGTAGAACTTCCAGAAGAAGAATAATTAGTTGGGTGGTGAAGGATATAAATAATACTGAATTAACTCAGAAAGAAATTGATTATCTTGTAGAATTTGTTGAGAATGGAAATTCTAAGAATTGGGAAAAAGCTAAAAAGGATCTTCATTCTGATATGCATAGAGACTCCATTAGAAAATCTTGGTATGTTGGGAAATATAGTGGATATAGTGTCTATAAATATATGCAAGATAAAATGGAGAAAGGTTATTCTTCTGATGAAGAATTTGTACGTCTTGAAAAACTACGAGAAAAAGAGTATATGGAGCGTGTACGTCTACAGGACGCTAATAGAGAAAAACGTGCAGTTCTCAGAGAATATTCAAGAGTTGAAGCAATCAAAGAATATATTGAGTTAAAATTGGATGAGCGTAAACCACGTCCATTCGTTAAATGTAATTATTCTATCAAAAATGGAAATGAAGCAAGTTTATTAGTAAGTGATTTGCATTGTTATGCCACAGTAGATTCTATGTTCAACACATATAATATTGATGTATTACGTGAACGAATGACAAAGCTTGCCAATAAAACAATTACTTGGTGCCATAGAGAATCAATAGAATATTTGAATGTCGAGTTACTAGGGGACTTCATCACAGGTATTATCCATGGTTCAACAATTGCTCAAGCCCAAGAAGATATTATTGATCAAGTATTAAATGTAAGTGATATTCTTACAGATTTTATTCTTTTACTTAAATCTGAAATTCCACATATTATGGTTTACTCTGTATATGGAAATCATGGACGTACTATGCAAGGAAAAGCAGACGCAGCAAATAAGTCAAATTATGAAAGAATTATCCCTGCATATATTAGAAAAGAATTACGAGATAATGATATTCAAGTAATTGACAGTGGATATGAAGATTTTATTCCATATTTTCTTAAAGATGGTAAATTAATTGTTTGTACTCATGGTACAAATGATAATCCATCTACCGTAAACAAAACATTTACGAAATTACTTGGACAAGATGTATTTGATATTCATATGGGGCATTTTCATAATCCCAAAGAGGGGGATGGAGCTACTGTTAATGGTAGTGTTATTGGTTCAGATG
>CALFNR010000073.1:0-62286 GCA_937903005.1 uncultured Lachnoclostridium sp.
TGTAATCTGTACTGTATGTGGTTTTGAAGATATAGAAGAGTATAATGAAAAGAGAGAGCAGCCGGAAGGCTGTTTTTTTGTTATTCAGGCTCTATGTCAAGTGTTGGGGTATGATTCTTTGAATCATGCTCTATCACTGGATGTAGGGCTGTTTTTATGTTTGAACTAAATTCACCTGTTTTTGGCATGACAAATAAACCTTCGTGCCAGTCTGTAATTATTTCGTTACAAGAGTGTAAAATTCGAGTTCTGAAACGTTTGAAATTTCGTATTCCATAAGAGATACGTTTCAGAACTTTAACCTTATTATTAAAGCCTTCTGTAATATCATTTGTAAGTCCTTGATTGTCTGTGTTCTGTAATCGTGAATTCTTTTTGTTGAGAGCCCACAGTTGGGGCATTTGAGCTCTTTGGGGGTAGTTTCTAGATAAATCTTTACGTAACTGTCCGCATGAATAATATTTTTTCCATACCTTGTATTTTCCCAGTAGAATACATATAATAAAGCTGATACGAAAACAATCTAATTGTAAATTGTTGAAAGAGAAAGGTAGGAGCTTTATGAAACATGGGTTCTTAAAAGTGTGTGCCGCAACGTCAGACGTTCAGGTCGCAAACCCCCAATTTAATACAGAACAGATTCTAAAAATCGTAAAAGAAAAAGACAAGGAAGGGGTAAAATTAATTGTTTTCCCTGAACTTTGTATAACAGCGTATACATGTGGAGATTTATTTTTACAAGATATTTTGTTAGAAGAAACAAAAACACAGCTTATTTATCTTGCAAAAGAGACAAAAGATTGTGATAGTGTAATTGCAGTTGGTTTACCAATGACTAAGGATGGCATTTTATATAATGTTGCTGCAATTTTATTTCACGGCAAAGTAATTGGTATTGTTCCAAAAACACATATACCCAATTACTCGGAATTTTACGAGGCACGTCATTTTGCAATAGGAAATAAAATAACAGACTACATCTATCTTGATGGGCAAGAGGAAGCAATTCCATTTGGAACTCAAATCCTGTTCAGATGTACCAATATGAAAGATTTTGTTCTTGGAGTGGAAATCTGTGAGGATGTTTGGGTTTCGATACCACCATCAGCTTACCAGGTTAATGCGGGTGCGACTATCATTGCTAATTTATCTGCGAGTGATGAAACGACAGGAAAAGAAAAATACCGTCGTAAATTAATTAGTGGTCATTCTGCTAACTTAGTTTGTGGTTATGTTTATGCATCGGCAGGAGATGGTGAGTCAACAACAGATTTAGTGTATACTGGGCACAATATAATTACAGAAAATGGTGCTATTCTAAAAGAATCTGACCGTTTTAAAAATGAACAGATTACAGCTGAAATTGATTTACAGCATATAAGTAATGAACGTAGAAGAATATCAACGTATTTAGTAGAGGATGAATGTAAAGATAAGTTTACTTTTGTTGATTTTACATTTTCAAAAATAGAAGACGTGAAGCTTACTAGAACATATCGTCAGACACCATTTGTGCCAAGTTCAAAATATGCAAAACAAGAACGTTGTGATGAAATTCTTATGTTACAGGCTATGGGCTTAAGAAAAAGACTATTGCATACTCATTGCAAGAGTGTGGTAATCGGTATTTCTGGTGGATTGGATTCCACATTAGCATTGCTTGTAACTGCCTTGGCATTTGATAAAGCAGGATTAGACAGAAAAGATATTATCTGTGTTACCATGCCATGTTTTGGCACAACAGACAGAACTTACACCAATGCGGTTGAATTAACAAAAATACTTGGTGCTACGCTGAAAGAGATTCCAATTCATGAATCTGTAACCGCTCATCTACAAAGTATTGGACATGACTTAGAAACACATGACGTTACTTATGAAAATGGACAGGCACGTATGCGTACCCTTGTACTAATGAACATTGCCAATATGGTAGGTGGTATGGTAATTGGAACAGGAGATTTATCGGAACTTGCACTTGGCTGGGCAACTTACAATGGAGATCATATGTCAATGTATGGTGTAAATGCAGGCGTACCAAAGACACTTGTACGTTATTTAGTTGAATACTATGCGGAAAGTGCAACAGATAAAAAGTTAGCAGATATTCTTTATGAAGTACTTGATACACCAGTAAGTCCAGAATTATTGCCACCAAAGGATGGTGAGATTGCGCAAAAGACCGAAGATATTGTAGGTCCTTACGAGCTGCACGATTTCTTTTTATATTATATATTGCGTTTTGGATACATGCCTACAAAGGTGTTCTATCTGGCAACAGAAGCGTTTGCTGGAAAATATGATAAAAAGACGATTTACAAATGGCTGAATAATTTCTATCATAGATTCTTTTCGCAGCAGTTTAAGCGTTCCTGCTTACCGGATGGTCCAAAGATTGGTAGTGTTGCGTTATCACCAAGAGGTGATTTAAGAATGCCTAGTGATGCTAGTGTACAGATTTGGCTAGACAACTTAAAAACATTGGAGGAACAATATGAATTTTGATTTTGAAGATTTTATTGAAGAGATTAAGTTTCAGATGACGGAATATGATCGTTTGACGGAAGATGATATTTTGGATTGGGAAGATAAAGCAAGAGCTTGGGTAGATGAGAATCCTGAACAGCGTTATTTAAATTATAAATCATCTGATGACATTACAGTGAAATTAAAGAATGAAGATGCAGCAGTGGAAGTGCCACAAGAGATTGCAAGATTATACTACCGTGCAGTCAGAGACGATGCAGTAGATAAATATTGGGATGACTTTAAGTTAATGTAGGTTATCTGAGTAAAAAATAAGTTCTATCGTGAAGCCAAAGCTTTGCGGTAGAACTATTTAGTATGTATGAAGTTTTATTTTTGCAAAGCTTTATCTAATGCAGTTTCAATGCCCTGAATTAAGAGCATTTCTGTGTACTTATAATCTTCTGAGATGACAAGGTCTTTAAGACTTACATTATTGGAAAGCTGCTTGGTGATGTCATCTAGGGCAGGTGCTACAATAGGATACATTGTCGTGATGGAATCACTTAAATTGGTAATCGATACATTATTGATATGGTTCTTATCTACAACAACTTCAACATTTAGTGAGGATTCCCCTAGTGTTATCTGATGGGTATAAACGCCAGGTACGTACTCGGCCTGACCGGAAGTCTTATGTTTGCCTTTTGGAAGGAACATGGCGACTAATAGTAAAATAAGCAGAATTCCTAGTCCTACAAAAATTGCAGTATAAACAATTTCTTTCATTTGGATAACAACAATTCTAGTTTTTGACATGAGAACCTCCAAAATACTAAATGATATAGTGCGAAACAACGGTTTGTTATCTTTCGCATTTAGTAATAATTATGATTAATACAATAGTATGATAAAAAAATGAAAAATATGACTATCAAATACGATTTAAGGAGGTAAGTATGCCATTACAGGTCGTGCTTGGAAGTTCGGGAGAAGGCAAGTCCTATGAACTTTACAGCAAAATAATTAAGGATGCCATAAAGTATCCAGAACAGAATTTTATTATCATTGTTCCAGAGCAGTTTACGCTTCAGACCCAGAAAGAACTGGTTTCCATGCATCCAAACCACGGAATTATGAACATAGACATATTAAGTTTCTTACGTTTGTCCTATCGTATCTTTGAAGAGATTGGTAAACAAGATATGGTGGTCTTAGAGGAAACAGGAAAAAGTATGCTTGTGCGAAAAGCACTAGAAGAGAAAAAAGAGTACTTAAAGATATTTAAGGGAGATACAAAAAAGCCAGGATTTGTTGCGGAAGTGAAATCTCTGTTGTCTGAGTTTATGCAGTATAGTATAGGTCTTGGTGACTTAGAAAAAATGGTAGAACTAACAGAGAAAAAGCCATTATTACATGCTAAATTAGAAGATACCTTGCTTGTGTATAGGCGTTTTCGGGAACTATTAGAGAACAAATATATTACAGCAGAAGAGGTGCTAGAAGCCTTATGCGATAGTATTGAGCAGTCTAAAATAATACGTAACAGTACCATTTGTTTTGATGGCTTTACGGGATTTACACCAAATCAGTATAAGGTATTAGAAAAGTTAATGGTTCTTTGTCCAAATGTGTATGTAACTGTAACACTTGATCGTCGGGAGGTTATGAGCAAGAAGACGGAACAGTTCCAGCTATTTCATCTTAGTAAGCAGACCATTGATAAGCTTTATCAGATTGCAAGAGATACCCAGACTGAAATACTAGAGCCTTGGTATGCGGGAAAAGAAAAGCAGGTTCCGTATCGTTTTCGAGAAAGTAAGGCTCTTGCTGCCTTGGAACACAACTTATTCCGTTTCCCTTATCAGCGTTTTAAAGAGGAACAGGATGACATTCAGATTATGTCAGCCTCCAATCCGAAAGGGGAAATCATTTATACCATAAGCAAGATTAACCGGTTAATTCGAGATGAGGGATACCGTTATCGTGATATTGCGGTTGTTACAGGCGATGTTGAGACGTATGCTAATATGATTGAGCGAGAATTTCATAAGGCTGGCTTCACATTTTTCTTAGATCACAAAAAAGACATTCGTTCCAATCCTTTTATTGAACTTCTCCGAGCTTTGCTTGCTATGTTTACCACTAATTTTGCTTATGAGAGTGTATTTCGTTACCTAAGAACGGGTTTATTGGATTTTGCAGAGTCAGAAATTGATGTGTTAGAGAATTATTGTATCGCACATGGTACTCGCGGAATCAGTTCGTGGAAAAAGACCTTTCGAAACAGAAGCAAGCGAGAGACTGGATTCGACTATGAACAGCTCAATAACATTCGTGGCAAGATGATGGAACCAATATTGGTGTTTGAGAAGGCAGTTAAAGAAGGAAATACCGTACTTGCTTATACAAAGGCTTTGTATGAGTTTATTGTGAGCCAGGAAATTTACTGGAAGTTAGAGAATTACTGCGGTCAGTTTGAAGAAGAGGATAAACCATTGCTGGTCAAGGAATTTCAGCAGATTTACCGCATTATTATGGAATTGTTTGATAAAATGGTAGAACTGCTTGGTGACGAAAAGGTTACTTTAAAAGAATACGAAGAACTTCTTGATACAGGATATTCGGAGATTAAGGTGGGCTTAATTCCGCCAGGTGTTGACCAGATTGTAATTGGTGATATCGAAAGAACGCGTTTAAAAGATATTAAAGCACTATTCTTTATCGGAGTGAACGATGGTGTTATTCCTAAAATGGGAGATGGCGGCGGGCTTTTATCGGATATGGATAGAGAAGCCTTTGGAAAGGCGAACCTAGAACTTGCACCAACCAAGAGGGAAAATGCGTATACGGAACAGTTTTATCTGTATCTGAATATGACAAAGCCAAGCAAAAAACTGTATCTGACCTATTGTAATGTAGGTGCGGATGGGAAGGTGAAGAAACCATCTTATCTAATAGGGAAAATGAAAAAACTCTATCCAAACCTGAAAGTGCAAGAAGAAGGAAGTTTAAAGAAGGAAACCAGCTATGTATTAGATGGGGACAAAGGACTCAGTTACCTGCTAAATGGCCTTCGGGATTTTCCAAAAGAAGAGCAGGACGACGTATGGAAAGAGCTTATGAGTTATTACTGGTCTACAGAAAGCGGAAGAGAAAAATTGATGCATCTCTTTGAAGGTGTTTATTATCAGAATGATGAAAAGGGGCTTTCTAAGGCTGTTGTTAAGGCTCTTTATGGAGAAGAACTGGAAAATAGTGTAACAAGGCTAGAACAGTATGCATCCTGTGCTTTTGCACATTTTATGGCTTATGGACTGGCACTTAGGGAGCGGCAGCAGTTTCAAGTGGCAATTCCTGATATCGGAGATTTATTCCATGCTGCGATTGAGAATTTCTCCAAAGAAATTAAAAAGAATGGGTTTACCTGGCATCAGCTCAGTGAAGATGATATGGAAGGACAAAGAGAATTATTTGTAAAGGAAGCAGTGATCCAGGCGGTAGAAGAGCGTGGAAATGATGCTATCTTCAGTACAAAGCGAAATGAATATTTAGTAACTCGTCTGGAGCGTATGACATCACGTACCGTATGGGCGTTGTGTAAGCAGATTGCCCAAGGTGACTTTGAACCAGCAGGTTATGAAGTTTCTTTTGCACCGATTGATAATCGTGAGGCAGCAACTATGCCATTAGATGATGAGTTTACCATGCGATTACGTGGCCGAATCGATCGTGTAGATACATGCGAAGACGAAGACAATGTATACGTAAAAATTATGGATTATAAATCCGGTGCCATGGGCTTTGATCTACAAAAAGTATATTATGGATTACAGTTACAGCTTGTAGTTTACCTAGAAGCAACTATGGAGATAACCAAAGAAGCACATCCGACGAAAAAGGTAATTCCAGCGGGAATCTTTTATTATCGAATCGATGACCCAATGATTGAGAGACAGGCAGGTATGCCTTCCAAAGAAGAGATTAGCGAAGATATTTTGAAGGAATTAAAGGTAAATGGACTAGTAAATGAGGACAAGGAAATACTGAAAAAATTAGACCATATCTTTGAGGAAGAGAAGTCTGTAAAGTCCAAAGTAATTCCTGTGGAGCTGACAGCAAAGGGTGCATTTAGTGCATATTCTTCTGTTGCGAAGGAAGAACAGTTCTATGCACTTACCAAGTATGCAAGAAGCAAGATTCAGGACTTTGGTAAGGAAATTGTGGATGGAAATACAAAGGCAGAGCCTTACAAATTAGAAAAAAAGACTGCCTGTGACTATTGTAAGTTTGATGGAATCTGTGGATTTGACAAGAAGCTGCCGGGAAATCAGTACCGAACGCTTAAGAAAATGGATAAGGACTGGATATGGGAGGAGATTCATGGCAAGTGTAAAATGGACGATGGAACAACAGAAAGTAATTGATTCAAGAGATCGTAATATTCTTGTTTCTGCCGCAGCAGGCTCAGGAAAGACGGCTGTTTTAGTAGAACGTATCATACAGATGGTCATTGATGATAAAAGACCAATTGACATTGACCGTTTACTTATTGTGACGTTTACCAAAGCAGCAGCATCTGAGATGCGGGAACGTATTGAAAAAGCATTAGAGAGAAAACTTATGGAGAACCCAGATAATCTGCATTTACAGAAGCAGATGACTTTAGTGCACAGTGCCCAGATAACCACAATTCATAGTTTTTGTAAATCAATTATACAAAACTATTTTAGTGTAATTGAACTGGACCCTAGTGTCAGGTTAGTGGATGAAGTGGAGCTGCAGCTTTTAAAAGCGGATGTGGTGTCAGAGCTGTTGGAAGAAGAATATGACAAGGAATCCGAAGAGTTTTTGCATTTTATTGAAGCATACTCTACTGGAAAAACAGACGAAGGAATAGAGAAATTCATTTTGCAACTGTATAATTTCTCCATTAGTTATCCTTGGCCGAAGGAATGGCTAGAAGAGCAGAAGAACTCTTTTGATGTGAGTTCTGTGGAAGCTATGGAAAAAACAGAGTGGATGAAGTTTTTGGTAGATTACATCTGTAGTATGCTTGAAAGTTTACCAGAGAAAGCAGCTTATGCAATGGAACTTTGTAAAGAACCAAGTGGTCCACTGGCGTATTACAGCGCAGTAGAATCGGATTATCAGATACTAAAAAGTCTCGCAGAGAAGAAAACCTATCAAGAGCTTTATGAATCTTTTGAGAGTTTAGAGTGGGAGAAACTGAAACGAATCTCCAAAAAGGATGAGGTGGACGAAGAACTTCAAGAAGAAGTAAAAGCAATCCGCAAGGAAGTAAAGGGTGTAGTAGATGATATTCGCAAGAAATATTTTTATCAAAGCGTCCAGGAAATGTTTGAGGATTTAGTCAATACGAAAGAAGATATGTGTGTACTTCTTGACCTTGCAATGAACTTTTACGACCGTTTTCAAGAAAAGAAGATGGAAAAGAAGGTGATGGACTTTAATGACTTGGAACATTATGCCCTAAACATATTGATATCAAATCATGATGGAGAAAACATCACATATTCTGAGGTGGCAAATGAATTAAGCCAGTATTATGAAGAAATTATGATTGATGAGTATCAGGACAGTAATAATGTTCAGGAACTTTTGTTAACCAGTGTTTCGAAAATCCGTTTTGGTAAACCAAATGTCTTTATGGTAGGGGATGTGAAACAGAGTATCTACGAATTCCGTCTTGCAAGACCTGAGCTTTTTATGGAAAAATTAAAGACCTATCAGCCTTGGAAAGAGGGAGACAGCCCTTATCAGAGAATCGATCTTCGTAAGAATTTTAGAAGCCGAGGCGTGGTATTAGATTTTACAAACTTTATTTTCCGTCAGATTATGCAGGATAAGCTAGGTAAAGTGGAGTATGATGAGGATGCAGCGTTATACTTAGGAGCAAACTATCCAGAGGCGGAAGAAAATTATGCAAAGAGTACAGAAGTCATTTTTATTACGGATGAAGAAGAAATAGAAACCGAAGAACTAGATGAGACAGTGGAAGAGAGCCAGAGAGAGTTGGAAGCCAGGGCAGTAGCAGAACGGATTCAATCTATGATGGATGAAGGATTCAAGGTATTTGATGGTGATTTACAAGAATATAGGCCAGTACGATACAGTGACATTGTCATTTTGCTTCGTACCGTTTCTGGATGGTCAGAGGATTTCGTTACGGTGCTTACTGGGGAAGGGATTCCTGCCGTTTCAGATACCCAAAGCGGTTATTTCTCCGCAATTGAGGTAAAAACAGTGTTAAATATGCTTCATGTAATAGACAATCCAAAGCAGGATATACCACTTGCAGCAGTGCTTCATTCACCGATGTTTGATTTAAGTTCAGAGGAAATGGGAAAGATTCGTGCTAAAGATAAGACAGATGACTTTTATGATGCTGTGATTTCTTACATGGAAAATGG
Source organism: uncultured Lachnoclostridium sp. (assembly GCA_937903005.1). Lineage (GTDB taxonomy): Bacteria > Bacillota > Clostridia > Lachnospirales > Lachnospiraceae > Clostridium_AI. The sequence goes on from CALFNR010000073.1 coordinate 8,901, forward strand.
AGAAGATGATGTACTGAAAAGTAAGATTCAGATATTTTTTCAAAAGATAGAGCAGTACCGCAGAATGCTTCCGTATACGTCCATTCAGCAGATGATTGAACATATCCTTAAAGATACAGGTTACTATGAATATGTGTCCGTTATGCCAGCAGGTGAACAGAGGATGGCAAATCTGGATATGCTGCTCCAGAAGGCACAGGATTTTGAAGCAACAAGTTACAAAGGACTGTTTCAGTTTAATCGTTATATTGAACGTCTTCACAAATACAATATTGATTTTGGTGAAGCATTTTTATCCGACGATGGAATGGATGCGGTTCGCATCATGAGTATTCATAAAAGCAAGGGACTTGAATTCCCTGTTGTATTTGTATCTGGAATGGGGAAACAGTTTAATCTTCAGGACGCAAGAAGCAAGCTGATTGTGCACGAAGACTTGGGATTGGGCGCTGATTTTATTGATGTAGATATTCGCTTAAAGAAACCCACCTTACGAAAACGTGCGATTCAGAAGAAAATTGCATTAGAAAGTTTAGGGGAAGAACTGCGTGTTTTATACGTTGCATTGACTCGTGCAAAGGAAAAACTCATTTTAACCGGTTTTGTTAAGAAATTAGAAGATACTTTGATGAAATGGGAAAAATCTAAGGATAGGCAGAGTGAGCAGGTGAGTTATTTGGATTTATCATCGGCTGCGTCCTATTTTGGCTGGGTCGGCAGATGCCTATTTTATCCTAATTCTTTGCCAACTGAAATAACCAAACGAAGCTGGCATCAGTTTATTCTATCAGAAGCAGAAAAAGCGGTGGAATATCAGTTCGACAAACAAGCTTTAGTCGAGTGGGACGCCAAGCAGGTATACGATGAGAAAATCAGAACGCAGATTCAGAAACACTTATCATTTGTATATCCATTTGGCTTGGAGCAGGAGATACCAGCGAAATTTTCTGTTTCTGAGTTAAAAAGCAAATTTGGACAGGATGAAGATGCAAAAGCTTTTATACTAGAGGAAAAGAGTACCGAATCAGAAGACAGTGAGGAAAAGAAAAGCATTCCTATCATACCAAATTTTATGCAGGGTGAAGTGGAAGAAACACCAACAGCAAGAGGTATCCTGTACCATAAAGTAATGCAGGAATTGCAGTTTGAGTTTATTGAGAAAAAAGAAGATGTGGAGAAAGAGTTAGACAGGCTTGTTGAGAAAAATCTGATTACCACAGTTCAAAAAGATAGCTTGGATCTTTCTAAAATAGAGGCATTTTTTGATACAGAATTAGCCAGTCAGATGAAAGTTGCTGCTGTAAACAAGCATCTTTTCAGAGAAAAGCAGTTTGTTATGGGAGTTCCAGCTAATACCCTTCCTATTGAAAGCAATAGCGATGAATTAGTGCTAATACAAGGAATTATTGATGCTTATTATGAAATAGAAGAGGAGATTGTATTGGTTGATTATAAAACAGACTACATTCCTTGTGGTGGTGAAGAGGAGTTTGTACAGAAATACTCACCTCAGATTGAATATTATGCATTGGCGTTAAGTAAATCTTTAGGGAAAAAAGTTAGGAGCAAATACTTATATTCTTTTCACTTAAGAAAAGTGATAAAAATATAAAATAAATAATATCCCAAAGGGGTGAAAGTTATTTCCAAATATGGTACAATAAGATGATGATTAAACGAGAGGGTGGTTTCTATGAAAAAGAATGCAGCAAAAAATAAGATGCCGAAAATGACAAACATAGCACCTGAGAATAATTGCAGAATAAGAAGTTTACGCTCAAAACTTATTATATCGTATTTGATTCCAGTTGTATTTATCGTTGCCCTTGGAAGTTTTTCCTACAATCAGGTTTCTAGGACAATGATACGTCAATATGAGCAGACAGCAAATGACACCATGAAAGCGAATAGCAACTATATGAGTATGGTTACAAAAGATATTACACAACATGTAATCAGAGTTGTTTCAACTTCTGATTACAATACATATTTTACAAATATGCATGTAAGCGATATCGAGAAGAATGCGGCTTATCGTTCTGTTAAGGTGGACTTAATTAATTCAGGTGTCACAGTAGATGCACTAAAGTCGATTGTAATGATTGGCAAGGATCGTAACCCGGTTACGAATATCAGTGTCAAGATGGACAATACATATTTTGATCAGTACTTGAATACGGAGGAAGGAAAGAAATTCTTCGAAGATGAACATTTTCATGATGTGTGGCTAGGATACCATACATTTGCCGATGATGTAATGGGACTAAAAAAGGATGGCTATGGATTAGCATACATTCGTAAGAGTTCAAAAGGAAAAACATTCGTATTTGCAGATATTGATATAAAATTTATCACATCTTTATTAGATGATATGTATATGGATGGCAGCTATACAGCTTTAGTATCCAGTGATGGACGTGAGATTTATTCCACTAAGACTAAAGTGAAGGATGGCAAGAATATTTTTACTGGATTGGATTGTTATAAAAAAGCAGCTTCGGGGAAGGAAGAAACAGGATGTTCTTATGAAAGAATTAATGGAAAGAAATATTTGTTCCTTTATCACAAAGTTCAAAAAACAGGAGTAATGTTATGTAATCTGATCCCTAGGGAAGTTATGACATCTAATGCTAAATCAATCGGGCAGGCAACGCTAATATTAACTTTAATCGCCGCAGGTGTTGCAATTCTAATTGGAGGATATATATCAAGTGGTATTGGACGTACCATTAAGAAAATGCTAAAGACTATTAATCAAGCATCTGAAGGAGATTTGACAGCAAGATTTAACACCAAGAGGAATGATGAATTTAAAATTTTATCCGTACGGCTTTCTCAAATGCTAGAGAATATGCAGGAGTTGATTGGTGAGGTGTCAACAGTTAGTGCGAATGTATTGGATTCAGCTAATTATCTTTCTAAAACATCGGATAGTATGCTTAATTCATCCAAGGACATTTCCATTGCAGTAAATGAGATGGCAATCGGCTCAACAAAGCAGGTTAGTGATGCAGATCAGTGTGTACAACAGATGAATCAACTATCGGAAAGGATTAATGATGTAGTAATCCGAACAAGAGATATTGATGAAATCTTTGAGAAAACAAAAACTAAAGTAGGCAACGGCATTGAAGTAGTAAATGACTTAAATGAAAAGGCGAGGGCTACAATTAAAGCAACCAGCGTAATTACAAACGGAATTGAGAGACTGGAGAAAAAATCCGCATCGATTGAAGAGATAATGCAGGTTATTACCGATATATCAGAACAGACAGATTTGTTATCTCTTAATGCTTCAATTGAGGCAGCAAGGGCTGGCGATGCAGGAAAGGGATTTTCAGTTGTAGCAGAAGAAATTCGTAAATTAGCAGCAAAATCAATGGAAGCAGTGAATCAGATTGGTGAAGTGGTGAATTCCATTCAAGAAGAGACGAAGGAAACTGCTAATTCAGCAAGGACTGCTGAGCAAATAATATCATCACAAGAAGAGGCATTGGTGAATACTATTGATGCATTTGCAAGTATCAAAGCAAACGTGAATACATTGGTTCAGCATATGAGTAAGATTAAGGAGCAGGTAGAAGCAATCGAGAAGGAAAAGACAGATACACTTGCTTCTATTGAAGATATCTCAGCTGTTTCGGAAGAATCAGCTGCATCATCCGAAGAGATTAATGCAACTACACAGAGCCAGACTGTAGAGATGGAGAAATTGTCAAGTTCAGCTGACAGTATGGCTAAGGATGCATCTCTGTTGCAAAAAGCTATTCAAAAGTTCTCAATTTAATGCTGAAATAACAAAAAGTGAATTCAAATCATTTTGCATGTTTTGAATTCACTTTTCTATTTGAAAGTTTACTTTGGAGCTTGTTTATTTTTACTACGGCTTGCTAGAATTCCGCCAATACGACCGCTTTCCTTGGCGGATAAGGAACGCCAGCCGGTTTTAAAAACTTTATCGACAACACCGATTTCTTCTGCAATTTCATATTTCATCTGCTCTTTCATGGGCAGTTGTTTTACATCTTCCATATTCAAGATTTTTGGTTTCTCTTTTTTTTCTTTAGGCACGTGTACACTCCCTCTTTCCTAGTTCTCATATCGAGAGTATACCCAGTCTTGAAGGGAATATACAAAAAACCTCGTATTATCGCATTGAGCGATAATACGAGGTTTTGGTTAGTGATTCTTACACAGAGTAAGAAGAATTCTCTTCAACTTGAATAAAGTCATTGATATGTAGAAATTCTCTTACAGCAACGCAAATCCCACCATATAGTACAGAATTGTTTAATTTTGATACAACAACTTTTTTGTTAGAGCCTAAACTACAAGTAAGAACATCTTGAATTTTTTCAAATAGACTAGGAAAATGCTCTGTTAATGCGCAGTTGATAACTAGATAATCTGGATTATAAACATTAATAACGTTATTAATGCAAATAGCTGTATATTTAACAAACTGTTCCATTACCTCAATAGCGGCTGGTTCTTTGTCTTCGTAGGCCTGATAAAGATCTGCTAGTTTAGCATCTGGAACATGTATCTTATCGGAAAAATCTTTTAGTAGACTTGGAATGGAAAGATACTGCTCTAAACAACCGTGATTACCACAAGAACATGTACGTCCATCTGGAACGACGATCATGTGACCAATTGAGCCAGCATAGCCATTGTTTCCAGTGTAAAGAGTGTTGTGTAAAACCATACCTAGAGATATAGAATTATGTATATTCAGATTTGCGATATTTTCATATGTAGATTTGAAAGTGTATTCACCTATTGCAGATAAATTTGCTTCATTCTCGATAAATACAGGAATGTGATATAGTTGCTCTAATTCGTTTATTAAATCAATATTTGAAATATCTGTATTTGATGAAACATGTTTTTCATAAGTGATTTTTTTTCGATGAACAACCCCATGAATACCAATTGTGATACCGACGATTCCATAGATAGAAGTAGCGGTTAATTGTTCCATGGATTGGATTAAGTCAACCAGGCTTTCTAATATTTTTTGTGGTTCATCGGGTGTTTGAATACTTTTGTACTGTGCTGCTTCTCCTTTTAAATCTGTTAGTGCTGCGGAAATGATAGTATCCCCAAAATCAATACTAATTGCATATCCAGCTTTCTGGTTAAATGATAAAAGAATAGGTTTACGACCAAACTTTGTTTCATCACTTCCGATTTCTAAAACCAGCTTCCGATTCAATAACTCCTGTACGATACTTGATATCGTAGCTTTAGTTAAACCTAACTTTTTGGCAAGATAGGCTCTTGAAATTGGATCAGAATTGATTATCTCTTCTAAAACATTCGTACAGTTAATACTTCGTATTAATTCTTTGCTGCCTCTTATCATCACGTCATACCTTTCTGTTTAAATATATAGTCTTCTGCTTCTTCATTATTTTATCATAAAATAATGCGTGATAAAAGTACAAAGTGTGCATGTTTTCGGGCTTTATTATAGATAGAAATGCGTCAATATAGAATAAAAAGTATATTAAATCGTTAAAAAGTAGATAAGGAATAAATTAGGGAATACACTTAATAATATAGTGAAAAAATTACATTTTGTATATGTATTAGAAAAAGTTTAAATTCTTACATCAAAGTTTGCATTTCTTACACTTTTCAATTTTAAAGTAAGAATGGGTGTATTATTATAATACAATCATTTGATGAGGATTTGATTTAAGGGAGTATTTTTTATAAAGGTTGTGCACCAGGGGAAAAGTGCACAACTTCTTTTATGTTTAGAACACTATAACCAAATATCTTACAACTTCTTATGAAATCTTAAAAATTATTTATTTATTAGAAAAATTAGTAGAATATGCCGACAACACAGCAATGATTTATCCATGTCTTTCAAACACAACTCGACTCGTATAGGTATTCATCGTACATACCATTCCAAAAGGAATTGTTCCCATCGGTTTTTCATGTCCCGATTGAATCCCCCATAAAACTGGTTTGTCATACCCCCTAAAAAAGTCCCTGATATAATCAAACATTGTATAACTAGGATCATTTGGATTATTACAATTTTTAAAGTTGCCAAGTAATACACCATTTACTTGTGAGAAAACATTTGCATTTTTTAAGTGATGAAAGAGTTTGTCACATCTTGGAATAGTCTCATCGATATCTTCTAAAAATAAAATAGTATTATTAAAATTAGGTTCATATATTGTTCCAATGCAAGGACTTATAAGAGATAGGCAGCCGCCGATGATTCTACCCTTCGCAATACCAGGAACTATGGTTTTATAGTAACAGCCTTCTGGATTGTGAAACACTTGAAATGGGGGCATCTGAAGCGTGCGTTCCATGCTTGACTGTGTGTAATAGTCAAAATCATCTACCATGTTAGAAGAAACCATAGGACCATGATAGGTAACAAGCTGACAAAGAGAGTAAAACGCTAAATGAAAAGTAGTGATATCGCTATATCCCATAAAAATCTTAGGATTCTGACGAATTAAAGAATAATTCAATAAGTCCATAATGCGTGTACTGCCATAACCGCCACGAAGGCAGAAAATAGCATTGATAGAATCGTCGGCAAACATATGATTGATGTCTTCGGCGCGAGTTTCATCACAGCCCGCAAGATACCCATGAATGTTTTGGGTTGCACTTTTACCAAGAACTGGCTGGTAACCAAGGGCAGAAACTGTATTAACGCATTGAAGCAATCGTTCTTTTCCTAGAGGGGAGCTTGGAGCGATTAGACCAACGGTATCACCAAATCGAAGAGGAGAAGGAAATAACATAAAGAACCATCCACATTTTTTTTATAGTTTATGTGAAGTGCTATTTTGTTAGAAGTGAATTTGTATTAATTATTCGACAAATTAAACTGGTTATGTTAGAATACAACAAAAACAGTTACAATATGCGTATCAGCTTATTGTAAACCGTATAAATATGGAATTCAAAACAGAAAAGAGGATTTTCATGGAAGCATATACAGGATTTGCGGAAGTTTATGATTTATTTATGGACAACATACCCTATGAAGAATGGTGCAAGTACCTAATAGGCTTATTAAAAGAATATGGTGTAGAAGATGGTCTTGTTGCCGACCTTGGATGCGGTACGGGAAATGTAACTGAGATTCTTGCACATTCTGGATTCGACATGATAGGAATTGACAATGCAGAAGAGATGCTTTCTATCGCAATGGAAAAGAACGAAGACGATTCTGTTTTATATTTGCTACAGGATATGAGAGAATTTGAACTCTTCGGCACAATAAAAGCAGCAGTAAGCATTTGCGACAGCATGAACTACATTCTGGAAGAAGACGAATTAGTAGAAGTATTCCGGCTGGTAAATAATTATTTAGAGAAAGATGGCGTATTCATTTTTGATCTAAATACAAAATATAAGTATGAGAAAATATTAGGTGAGAATACCATTGCAGAAGCTCGTGAGGAAAGCAGTTTTATTTGGGAAAACTACTATTATGAAGAGGAAGAGATTAATGAATATCAGTTAACTCTTTTTATTAAAGATAAAGAAGAAGATGTGTACCACCGTTTCCAGGAGACACATTTACAGCGAGCTTATTCCATCGAGAAGATTAAAGAACTTCTTGAAAAGGCGGGTATGAAATTTGTAGCGGCATATGATGCATTTACAAAGGAATCGCCAAAAGAGGATAGTGAACGAGTATATATCATTGCAAAGGAACAATGGCAGGAAAATAAATTATACGTCTAGAAAGGTGAATAACAATGGGAGATTATATTGTAAGAGCAACAGCAGCAAATAATCAGATTCGTGCATTTGCAGCAACAACAAAAGAAATGGTAGAATTCGCGAGACAGGCACACAATACAAGTCCAATCGCAACAGCAGCATTAGGTCGTTTGTTAACAGGTGGTGCTATGATGGGTGCCATGCAAAAAGGAGATAAGGATTTATTAACTCTTCAAATTAAATGTAGTGGACCAATTCAAGGCTTAACTGTAACAGCCGATTCCCACGGAAATGTAAAAGGTTATGTAAACAATCCAGAAGTGATGCTTCCACCAAGCGAAAAAGGTAAATTGGATGTTGGTAAAGCACTAGATTTAGGTGTGTTAAGTGTTATTAAGGACATGGGATTAAAAGAGCCTTATGTGGGACAGACACATTTAGTATCTGGTGAAATCGCTGAGGATTTAACTAATTATTTTGCGGAAAGTGAGCAGGTTCCTTCTGCTGTGGCACTTGGTGTGTTAATGAATAAGGAGAACACTGTAAGACGTGCAGGTGGATTTATTATTCAGTTAATGCCATTTGCTGACGATGAAGTGATTGATAAGTTAGAAGCAAAGATTAACTCCATTACTTCTATTACAGCGTTACTTGACAAGGATATGACGCCGGAAATGATTCTGGAAGAAGTGCTTGGTGAGTTCGGTGTTGAGATTATGGAGAAGACGGAAACAAGATTCCACTGTAACTGCAGCAAAGAAAGAGTGGAAAAGGCGATTGTAAGTATTGGCAAGAAGGATATTCAGGAAATGATTGATGATGGTAAGCCAATTGAGGTGAATTGTCATTTCTGTAATGAGAATTATCATTTTTCTGTGGAAGAGCTTAAGGATATTATTAGGAGAAGCAGATAAGAGATATATTGTGAAATGCAACCTGTGTCACTGTTGGTGGGACAGGTTGTTTTTTAAAACGAAAAATCGATGTAAGTGTATTGAAAAGTAGAATATTTGGGCATATTACTAATATAATAGATACATATAAACGGAAAAACGATTGAATTGATTCTGAAATGTGTTAAAATGTTGTGGGAGGTACTAATATGCTGTTAAGTTATAGTGTGAAGAATTTTAAAAGTATTAAAGAAGAATGTACTTTTTCATTGATTCCAGGAAGAAAGATGAAGCGGTTTGAGAATAATGTAATTACATCTGAATCAGGAATACGTGGTTTAAAATCTGCTGTTATTGTAGGGGAAAATGGAGGAGGAAAAACAAATTTTATTCAAAGTCTTGATTTTTTGAAATTCCTGTTTAATTCTGCAGAAGAAATTAAAACGATGAGAAGTTTGCTTCATTATGATGATGCCAAGAAAAAATCAACACAAGAGTTTCGAGTATCGGTTTGTTTAGAAAGAATAATATACGATTATACGTTAATACTTGATGGTACTAGTATTAAAGAAGAACGGTTAGATGTAGGAATTAGTGAGAGTAAAAAAATGAATGTATTTTCTATTTACAGGTCTGATTTCAAGGATGTAGGGAAAAAGATAGAAATTAAATTTGAATGGGAAATGGATGCAAGACTTATTGATGAACAGAAAATAAAGTCTGATGCTGTGCAGAATTCAAATAGGTTATTTATTTTAAAACTTGAACTATTAGATGTTGAAGTAGTAAAACCATTTTGTGATTGGATGAGAAATAAACTTATTGTTCATTCACCGTCCAATATTTCTTATGCAAAATTCCTCGAAATCCAAAAGCAAGAAGAAGACTTGGAGATTTTACAGGATGAAAGATTTATAGAGATTTTTCAATTAGTTGATCCATCAATCATTAAGCTGAAAATAGACGAAGAAGAACCGTTCAAAGATTCAATTGTAATCCGAAGGTCTGAAAATGGAAAAGAATATCGAACTAGGATGTCAAAAGAATCCTCTGGAATAAGGGATTTTTTTGCATGGTCTATTGACATATGGAGAGTTATTTATGATGACTGTACGGTATTTGCAGATGAAATGGACAAAGTGTTAAATCCGTTATTATCTGAGCGAGTTGTAACATTGATTCATGGTTCAGAGCACAAGGGGCAGTTTGTCTTTTCAACACATAATGTGTTGCATATGAATACCATCAATTTTATGAAGCAGCAGTTATGGATTACCACAAGAAACAAGGAAGATATGTCAACCAATCTATATTCATTAGCAGAATACAAGGATTTCCGATATGATCGAACAAACATATATGAATTATATTTAAGTGGCTTGTTGGGAGGTACAATTGATGGCTAGAGAACCCCAGATAAAGATTAAAATACAACTGCTGGCAGAAGGGAATACTGAAGTGAATTATTTTAAAAGTCTTCGAATGAAGGAGAACCTTAAAATATCGTATAAGGAAGTAAATGTGAGAGGTGGAGGATATCTTAACTTTCTAAGACAGATCAAAAAGGAATCTGATCTAGGATATTTAGCAAAAGTTATTTTGTTGGATTATGACCTTGCAAGAGAAAATGGGGGCGAGAAGAAGAATTTCAAAACCCTGCTAGAATATTGTATAGAAAAAAACAGGCATGGAAGAATACCATATATCTTAATAGTAAATAATTATGATTTTGAATATTTTGCATGCCTGCATTCTTCAAAATACAATAATCAAGACACAAGTCAGTTTATTATTGATACCTATAAATATAAATCAATTGAAGATTATAAAGGAGATGAAGGAATATATGACAAACTAAATAGTAATGGTAACTCGTATCAGCATGCTATAAATATTTTGAATGAGCAGAAAAAGAAAACAGTGATTTCAAATGATTGTGAGCTAACTGAAAAACGTTCAATTCCTATAATTAAGAACAAACAAATAATATATGTCCCTGAAGCAGATACATATAAAAATAGTAACATATTAGATTTCTTAAATTTGATACTGTAACATGCAATAAAGGATATAGCTTTTAGTACAAAAGATAAAATTTCTTTCAATTCTTAATATTTCAGTAGATTTCTCTACAAGTATTCATATACCACAAAACATAGTCAAAATAACACATTGATATCTCATTCATTTCCGTGTAAAATTGTAATCACCTTATAAAAAGAAAAGCAGAAGGAAAGGGAGAAGAGGAATGAATTACGGTTATTTTGATGAAGCAAATAGAGAATATGTAATCACAAAACCTAATACACCAGCACCTTGGGCAAACTACTTAGGTTCTCCAGCATATGGTGCAATTATTTCCAATAATGCAGGTGGATATAGCTTTGAAAAGAGTGGGGCAAACGGAAGAATTTTACGTTATCGTTTTAACGCAGACGATAAGCCAGGAAGATATATTTATATTCGAGACGATGAAACAAAGGATTACTGGTCAGCATCTTGGCAGCCAGTAGGAAAAGATTTAGATACATATAAAAGTGAATGTCACCATGGTACAGCGTATACTAATATGCTTGCTTCTTACGCAGGAATTGATTCAGAAGCATTGTATTATGTGCCACTTGATAAAACATATGAAGTATGGAGATTAAAATTAACAAATACTACAGATAAAGAACGTAAAATTTCTGCTTTCAGTTATGCTGAATTTACCAATGAAAACAATTACAATCAGGATCAGGTAAACTTACAATATACGTTATTTATCACAAGAACTTATTTTAAAGGAAATAAGATTCTTCAAAGTATTAATGAAAACTGCAAGAATGGTATGAACGGAAGTGAAACAAAATATCGTTTTTTGGGACAGGCAGGAGAACCAGTTAAATCATATAATGGCGATAAGCAGGCATTTATCGGCAATTATCATTCCTATGGCAACCCTGTTGCAGTAGAAAATGGTGAATGTAACAACGTATTAAACTACAACTCCAATGGATGTGGAGCACTTCATTCTTCCATGACAATTAAACCAGGAGAAACAAAAACAATCGTTTATGTTCTTGGTATGAAAAATGAAGAAGAGGCAGATGCCATCTTAGCTAATTATGAAGATGTATCTCAAGTGGATAGAGAATTGGCTGAGTTAAAGAAACATTGGCATGCAAAATTAGATAACTTTAAAGTTACAACACCAGACAGTGCATTTAACAATATGATCAATACCTGGAATGCTTATCAGTGCTTTATGACATTTATCTGGTCAAGAGCAGCTTCCTTTACTTACTGTGGTGAAAGAAATGGTTACGGTTACCGTGATACTGTTCAGGATATCCAAGGTGTTATCCATTTGGACCCAGAAGCAGCCGGCAAACAGATTCGTTTCATGTTATCCGCACAGGTTGACAATGGTGGCGGACTTCCACTTGTAAAATTCGATCATAATCCAGGACATGAGGGAACACCAGATGATCCAGAGTATGTAAAAGAAACGGGACATCCAGCTTACCGTGCAGATGATGCATTATGGTTATTCCCAACAGTTTATAAATACATTAGTGAAACAGGTAATAAGGCATTCTTAGATGAAGTAATTCCTTTCTCTAACAAGGGTGAAGCCACAGTATACGAGCATTTAAAACGTGCAATTCAGTTCTCGGAAGAAAGATTGGGTGATCACAAGATGCCAGCAGGTCTTCATGCAGACTGGAATGACTGCTTAAGACTTGGTAAAAAAGGTGAGTCTACATTCGTAGCATTGCAGTTATACTACGCATTTACTGTATTAAAGGAATTTGCAGAAGAAAAGAATGATACAGAATATATTGATTATTTAGTAAAAACACAGAAAGAATTAGGCGATACCATTCAGAAAGAATGTTGGGAAGATGACCGTTACGTTCGTGGTATTAAAGAAGATGGACAGGTTATCGGTTCTAAGAAAGACCCAGAAGCAAGTATGTGGTTAAATCCTCAATCATGGGCTGTAATCAGTGGATTAGCAAGTAAAGATCAGGCTGAAAAGGCATTGGAATCCGTTCATCGTGAATTGAATACACCTTATGGTGCAAGAGTTATGGCTCCTTCCTATAAAGAACATGCATTTGACGGTGCGTTAGCATTATTATTCAATGGCTCTACAAAGGAAAACGGCGGTATTTTCTCACAGCCACAGGGATGGATTATCCTTGCAGAATCCTTAATGGGACATGGAAACCGTGCATTTGAATACTTCACAGAAAGTGCACCAGCATCTCAGAACGATAATGCAGACGTAAGATGTTTAGAGCCATACGTTCATGGTCAGTTTACAGAGTCAGTAGAAAGCCCATTTGAAGGACGTTCTCATGTACACTGGTTAACAGGTACAGCATCTACCGTTATGGTTGGCTGTGTAGAAGGTATCTGTGGTATGCGTCCAGATCCAAACGGATTACGTGTTGCACCATCTATTCCTTCTGTATGGAAAGAAATCAAGATAGAAAAAGTATTCCGTGGCAAAAAATTAGATATTACCGTTAAGAATCCTAATGGAGCAGAAGGCGGTTATAAAGAATTCTATGTAAATGGCGTTAAGAAAGATGACAATTACGTATCGGCATCTGAATTAAAGGATGTGAATGAAATTACATTAGTGATGTAATTTATGCATCTTCATATTTCCTTACATGCTTTGTTGTGATATAATGAACGAGACAAAAAATGTAACGGAGGTATGAAGATGTTTTCTTTTGATGAAGTTAAGAATTTTGATCCAGATTTGGCTGCAGCCATCGAGAAAGAGATCGGAAGACAGAATAGTCACATTGAGTTAATTGCTTCTGAAAACTTTGTTAGTAAAGCAGTTATGGCTGCTATGGGAAGCCCTCTTACTAATAAATATGCAGAAGGATATCCAGGAAAAAGATACTATGGCGGATGTGAATTCGTAGATATCGCTGAAGACTTAGCAAGAGACAGAGCTATGAAATTATTTAACTGTACATATGCTAATGTACAGCCACACTCAGGCGCACAGGCTAATTTAGCAGTATTTTTTGCTTTGGTAAAACCAGGTGATACTGTTATGGGTATGAATCTGGATCACGGCGGACATTTAACACACGGAAGTCCAGTAAACATTTCAGGAAGCTATTTCAAAATCGTGCCTTACGGTGTAAATGATGAAGGATTTATTGATTATGATGAAGTAGAACGCATTGCAAAAGAGTGCAAGCCAAAATTAATCGTTGCTGGTGCAAGTGCTTATGCAAGAAAAATTGACTTCAAGAGATTCCGTGAAATCGCTGATGAAGTTGGAGCATTCTTAATGGTTGATATGGCACACATTGCTGGACTTGTTGCAGCAGGTCTTCATGAAAGTCCAATTCCATACGCTCACGTAACTACAACAACAACTCATAAAACACTTCGTGGACCTCGTGGCGGTATGATTTTATCCAGTAAAGAGTTTGCAGAAGAATACAAGTTAAATAAATCTGTATTCCCAGGTATCCAAGGTGGTCCTTTAATGCACGTAATTGCTGCAAAAGCTGTCTGCTTTAAAGAAGCATTAGATCCAAGCTTCAAAGTTTATGCGCAGAACATCATTGACAATGCACAGGCACTTGCGAATGGTCTTATAAGCAGAGGATTTGATATCGTATCTGGCGGAACAGACAATCATTTAATGCTTGTAAATCTTGTAAATAAAGGAATTACAGGTAAAGAAGCAGAAAAATTATTAGATGCTGCCAACATTACATGTAATAAGAACACAGTTCCTAATGACCCACAGTCACCATTTGTAACAAGTGGTATTCGTTTAGGAACAGCAGCTGTTACAACAAGAGGATTTAATACAGCTGATATGGACGTTGTTGCAGATGCAATTGCCATGTTAATTAATGATGTTGATGCGAATAAGGAGAAAGCAATGGCTATGGTTAAGGAATTGACAGACAAGCATCCATTGTATTAATTTATCAATAAAGAGATACCTTTCCTAAAATAGGAGGGTATCTTTTTTGTGATTGTAAAATATGCCAAAAAGTGTTAAAATACATGAAGCTTATTAACATCACAAATGACAGGCGGTATTCATATGAAACAAAGAATAACATCTTTCGACACATTTAGAGCGGTTGCAGCTTTTATAATCGTGTTCCTGCATTATCCGTTATTAAATCGATTTACGGATGAGGCACAAGTACTTGTGCGAATAGCCGTACCTTACTTTTTCATGGTATCTGGCTATTTTCATTACAGTACAAAAGAATTAAAATCAAAGAAGATTTTAAAAGAACTAAAGAAAATTATCGGTTTGACTATTATAGTCAATATCGTGTATTTAATCCTGCGTCTTTCTGTAAAGTCTTACTACTGTATACAAAATAGACAAGACCTGCATCGTCTATGGTCTAGAATTTTTTCGCAGCTTGCAAGACCTAGATACATATGGTTTAACTTTGGTTTGGCAGGACATTTATGGTACTTACGTGCAATGATTTTTGTTGTAATTGTATTTGCGATCATGAAGAAATTTAAATTAGAAAAATTCGTGAAGTATAGCATTCCACTAATTATCATTGCCGATTTATGTTTGTGCAAGTATTCAAAAGCTCTTTATGGATGGCATTATCCAAGAAGAATCTTAGAACCACTTGAGAAGTTTATTGGTGTAGGCTATTCCTATTTCTTTATGGGATATTTTTATCGTCAGTTTGAGCAGACAGAACGGTTTGAGAAAATGAAAAAAGCCATTACAAAATCCCCAGTGATTCCAGCCGTCATGGTGATAGCAGCGGCTGTTCTTAATGTTCTGGAAGCAAAATGGCTAGATAGCCACAAATGGAACGTACAGCCTTACAACTATATTGGGACTCTTTTGCTCATTGTTGTAATTTTTATGATACTGTCTTGTTATAAGACATTGGGGAGCAAAACAGGTATCCATATTATTGGTCAGAAATATTCCGAGTATATTTATTTTTATCATGTACTTTGTGGTAAGTTATTTGCTATTTTCTTAAAAGAGAAAGCAATTTATCCATACTATTTAAAAGTACGTCCTTTTGTTATTTACTTAACAGTTATGTTTGTAACTATGTTCTTTATGTGGTGCAAGCGTGTATTGAAAAAGGAAATGAAGTTACAGGAAATGTAGATAAGACTCCTTCTGTAGAAAAATTCTATGGAAGGAGTCTTTCGATTTTAATGTATCACTGTCTATACAATCTTACAAATATTTGTTATAATGGTCTCTATGAAAATAATTGACTAAAAAGAAAATAGGAGAAGTACAATGAAAAATTTTCAAATATTTAGTGATTCTTCTTGCGATTTACCGATAGAGCTTATTGAACAATATAACATTCGTGTGATTCCTTATTACATTACATTTGATAAAGAAACATACTATAAAGAGCACGAAGAAATTAGTAATGAAGAGTTTTATAAGAAACTGGCAACAAAGGTGTTTCCAAAAACCTCATTACCTTCTGTTCAGGACTATATGAATGCATTTAAAGAAGCGATTGAAGCAGGACAAGATGTTTTATGCTTCTGTCTGACATCCAAGTTCAGTGGCTCATATCAGTCAGCAGTAAATGCTAAGTCTATTCTGGAAGAAGATTACCCAAATGCAAAAATCGTAGTAGTGGATTCTATCCAGGCAACAGCAGGTCAAGGTTTAGTTGTTCTTCAAGCAGCCCGTATGAAAGAGGCTGGTTTCGAGATGGACGAGGTAGTTGATAAGATTGAATCGATTAAGAATACTGCAAGAATTATGTTTACGGTAGATTCACTTGAGTATTTACAAAAGGGTGGAAGAATTGGAAAAGTAACCTCTCTTGCAGGGACTATGTTGAATCTGAAACCAATGATTGTACTAAAAGAAGCTGAATTAATGCCTTATTCCAATGTACGAGGAAGAAAAAAAGCATTAGAGAAAACACTTGCAATGGTAGAAGAGTATTTTGAAGAAAATGACGAAAGTTATGATGATTACGATTTCTGTATGGCGAATGCGACTACTATGGAAGAAACAATGATGATGCAGGAAAAGGTTGAAGCACTCATTGGAAGAAAATTAGATTATCCTATTTTTCAAATCGGTGTAACCATCGGAACTTATACAGGTCCAGGGGCTTTAGGGGTCTGTTTTGTTAAAAAATTCGATAGATAAGTTCGTTTGGAGGAAAGATTTAATATGAATGCAAAGAAACAGGCATATGAAACCCTTGCGAACACGATTATTAAGAAATTTGAAACTCGTGGAATCGAAGGATACTATTGCCAAGATAAAGAGGAAGCGCTAAAAAAAGCGTTAAGTCTAATTGAAAAAGGAAGTTCCATTACTTGGGGTGGTTCTGAGACCATGAAAGAAATTGGAATATTTGAAGCAATTAGTAATGGAGACTATGTGCTTTATGATCGGGATAAAGCCAAGACACCTGAAGAAAAACGTGAATTTTACGGAAAAGCAGTAACTGCCGATTATTTTCTCATGAGTTCCAATGCAATAACGCATGATGGACAACTTGTAAACATTGATGGGAATGGCAATCGTGTTGCTTGTCTCATATGTGGACCTAAGAATGTAATAGTCGTTGCAGGTATGAATAAAGTGGTGAAGGACGTAGAAGAAGGAATTATCCGTGTTCAGAACGTAGCCGCTCCACCAAATGCTGTTCGTTTGAATCGAAACACAGGATGTCACCAATTTGGCAAATGCACCAATTGTCTCTCTGAGGACTGTATGTGTAGCCAGATTGTTGTAACACGCACGTCTAAAATCAAAAACCGTGTTAAAGTAATCTTAGTTGGAGAAGAACTAGGATACTAAGATATGTTATGAATAAGAAAAGCCTGCATATAATAGTTCTATATTGTATGCAGGTAATATGAAAGAAAATTCAAAATCAAATTTTCTCACTTCACTATTTGCTGTAGCACTGCCAACAATAGTTGGAGTTCTAGGCAGTCGTATCAGTGGTATGGGGGCAGGTTCCGTCATTCCCTATCCCAATAAACCACCATTGGTTCCATCAGGTCAGGTATTTCCTATTGTTTGTGATTATATTAACTAATATTGTTTTTAGAAGAATACATAGGTTTGCAGGCTATTTACTAGTGCTGTACTTAATATGGGTGGCATTTTCATTATATCTAAATTTAGGATTTTGCATTTTAAATTAAGTCTGATATAATGAAACTACTCAATTTTAGAAGAAGGAAGTTGAACGTTAATTCATGTCGAAAAAATTAATCATAGCAGAGAAACCCTCTGTTGCAAAGAACATAGCAGACGCAGTAGGTGCGAAGAGACGTGCAAATGGCTATATAGAAGGCGATGATTATGTCATTACCTGGGCATTTGGTCATTTGCTACAGCTTTATGATGCCAAGGATTATGACCCGGCAATGAAAAGCTGGAAGTTGGAAAATTTTCCATTCATTCCGGGTGAATATAAATATAAAATTAAGTCAGATGGCAAGGATAAGTCAAAACCTGATGTTGGTGCAAAGAATCAGATTGCGTTAATAAAGAATCTGATTGCAAGAGATGATGTAGAAGGGGTTATTTCCGCAACTGACGATGACCGTGAAGGTCAGGTTATCTCCGACGAAATACTTATGTATCTGGACGTTAAGAAGAAAACAGAACGTTTGCTTTTAAATGAGTGGACAGCAGATGAAGTCAAGAAAGGTCTTAATAATCTTCGCCTGAATAGTGAGATGCAGTCTTTGCAGGATGCTGGAATTGGCAGACAGCTTGCGGACTGGCTAATAGGGATTAATTTGACCAGCGTGGCAACGGTAAAATACCGTAATGACCATAATATCAAGGTGCTAAACGTGGGACGAGTTCTTTTGCCTACTTTAAAAATTATATACGACCGGGATAAAGAGATTGAAAAGTTTAAGTCTTCAAAATACTATAAATTATTAGTTCAGTTTGAGACAGCTGAAAATGTAGTATTTGAAGGCTTATACTATGAGAAGGAAAGTGAAAAATTTGATGAGAAGGCTTATTTGGATGGACTTTGCGAAAAAGTCATTGGAAAGCAGGCTGTCATTGTTTCTAAGAAAGTGGAGAAGAAAAAGGACTATCCTCCATTTTTATTCAATCTTTCTAATTTGCAAGGATTTGTAACCAGCAAATTTAAGGGCTGGACATCGGATAAGGTGCTTAAGGTGGCACAGTCCTTGTACGAGAAGAAGTTTATTACTTATCCAAGAACGGCAAGTATTGCGTTGGACGAAAGTATTATAGATAAAACAAGAAAAGCGTTAGAGACACATCGAAATCTTTCTCCATTTGTGGAAGAAATCAAGTTCCATACCTCTAAGCGTGTATTTGACAGTAAGAAGGTAGAAAGCCACTCGGCCATTATACCTACTTATGTGATTCCTAAGTCTTTATCACCAGATGAGAAGATAGTATATGAGGCAATTCGTAACCGTTTCTTAGCGCAGTTTATGCCAGTAGCAGAATCAGAAGAAACGACGTTGGAGATTAAGGTGCAGGATGATGAAATTCCAGGAATTTTTATCACCAAGGGAAAGGTCCTTTTAGTGGAAGGCTGGAAAAAGGTTGAGAAAGTCGAGACTAAGGAAAATATTCTGCCAAAGGTTGAGGAGAAGCAAGAGTTAAATGTGAAAGGGGCCAATGTATCAGAAGTGGTTCGTAAACCTCCAAAAGCCCATACAGAGAAAACTCTTCTTCGAGTCATGGAGACTTGTGGAAAGAATTTCGAGGGAGAAGACTCAGAAGAAATGATGATGTCTATTCTGAGTGGTTTTAGTATTGGTACGCCAGCTACCAGAGCGGAAACCATTAAGAAACTAAAGGATGTTGGATATATTAAGACAAAGGGTAAGAGTCTGGTATGTACAGAACTTGGCCGCATGATGGTGGAAACATTTCCAGTAAAGGAACTAATCGACTTAGAGTAAACTGGACGTTTGGAAAAGACCCTTTCGGATATCGAGAAAAAGAAATATACCAAGGCAGACTTTATGGAGCTAATTACCGACTTTGTAAGAAAATCTGTGGACGACATCAAAAATGATGCAAAGTTTGGTGCGAAGAGTACTGCGCCAGAAGGTGCTAATGTGGTTGGTATCTGCCCTGAGTGTGGTAGTCCGGTAGTGGAGACAAAGAAAGCATTTGGCTGCAGCAACTGGAGAAATGGCTGCAAATATACCATTTGGAAAGACGATAGATACATTCAGTCTTTTGGAAAGAAAGTGTCGGAGCAGATGGTGAAGATACTGTTAGAAGGCGGAAGGGTTGGATTCCATGGATGTGTGAGTAAAAATGGGAATAAGTTCTCGGCGTATTTTTATTATAAGAAGGATGAGAAGACGGGGAGATATAATTGGAGTATGGAGTTTATTGATACGGGGAGATGATATAGTATTGGAAAAGCAACAAATGCTTTTGAATTATTCATTAAAACTGGAAAATTTATCGACTGGATTGAAGTCTATGTTAATCATTACGAGAATGAATAATAAAATCGAATGGGAAATTTGTTGATGAAAAATCATTGCCAATTGGGTTTGGTAATGATTTTTTTGGCGTAAATATTGTTAAAATACACAAAATAAAATGAAAATACAATGCAAAAATGTTACAATTAACAGTTTAGAACACAAGGATTCAACATGTATCAAAAAAAATTAACATATCGTATAGTTAAAAAGTCCTGTATAATATAAATATAGACAATAACAATGTACATAAAACAAGTAATTTAGTAGCAATCAGATTGAGGAGAAAGGAAAGGTGTTATATGAGTCGGTTATGTAGAAAATCGAAAAAAGCACGTACACTTGCATTATTAATGGGGATAACAATAGCAAGTGCATCTATTTCATTTTCAGGGTTTACTTTACAATCAAATGGTAACGTTTCCACGAAGGAAACAACCATATCAGCAGCAACACAAGATTATGGACTAGTAGATAATGTACAGGATGGCGTTATCCTCCATTGCTGGAACTGGTCTTATAATAATATCAAAGCAAACATGAAGTTAATCGCAGAATCCGGTTATTCTGCAATTCAGACTTCACCAGTAACCCAACCAAAGGATTACGCTTACGAAGGTGTAACAGAATTAAATGTAGGTATTCCAGATGGCTGTGGGGCAAGTGAAGGACAATGGTGGAAACTCTATCAGCCAGTATCTATGAATATTTGTGATAATGGACAATCCTTCCTTGGAACAAAATCAGAATTTAAAGCAATGTGTGACGAAGCTGAAAAATATGGTGTTAAGGTTATCGTTGATATTGTTGCAAATCACATGGCGAATATTACAGGCTGGAAAAACAAGCTATCGGATGTATCCCAACAAGTTGGAACTTATTGTAACCCAGACATGTTAACAGATCCTACCTATTGGCATATCAATGATATCCAGTGCTGGTTCAGTGATGGTCGTAAAGACATCACACAGGGAACTATTGGAATGCCAGATTTAAATACAGCGGACAAACGAGTTCAAAATATGGTATTAGGTTTATTAAAAGAATGTGTTGACTGTGGCGCAGATGGATTCCGTTTCGATGCAGCAAAACATATTGAAACACCAGCAGACGGTGATTTTGGCAGTGACTTCTGGCCAACCGTAATTAACGGAATTCGTAACTATGCAGATCATGATTTATTCATTTATGGTGAAATTTTAAATACAGTAGGCGATAATTTCGATATCGGTAACTACACAAAATACATGTCAGTAACAGATAATGGAACAGGCGATCAGATATTAAGCACATTCCGTTATAAAAACGCAGGAAGTGCTGCATCAGGAAATGCTCGTTACGAAGCAAAGAAAACAGTTCTTTGGGCTGAATCGCATGATACCTATATGGGTGGACCATCTTACCTTGCAACAGACAAAATGGTTAAAGGAACATGGTCTGTAGTTGCAGCAAAGAAAGATTCTACTGCATTATATTTTGCAAGACCTTATTACTCTGATCAGATTTTAAAAGATGAATTTGGTGATAAATATCCAAAATCACAAGTAACACCAACTAATATGGGTGACGTAGGAACCATGACATGGTCTGACCCAGACGTAGCAGCAGTAAACAGATTCCACAACTACTTCGTAGGACAGGAACAATGTGTATCCAGCAGTGGAAATGTAGTTTACACAGAAAGAGGTAACTCAGGTGTTATTATTGCGAACATGGACGGAGCTGGTTATGTTGATATTCAAGCAAACCGCATGAAAGATGGTTATTACACAGATCAGGTATCTGGTGAAACATTTACTGTATCGGGTGGAAGAATCAGAGGAAATATAAAAGATAAAGATGGAATTGCAGTTGTATACAATTCTATTCAACCCCCAATTAGACCAAGTGTAGCACCATCACCAACACCAAGTACACAGCCTTCAACAAGCCCAAGTGTAGCACCTTCTGCAACACCAATCACAGGCAATGTCATTTATGTGAAAAATGAAGCTGGCTGGTCAAATGTAAACTGCTATATGTGGAATAATGGCAATGACACAAATGGATCATGGCCTGGTACAAAGATGACTTATGTAGGTGACAATGTATGGGCTTACAAGATGCCAGCAAACTATCAAAATGTAATCTTTAACAATGGCAGTGGCGCACAGACAGGTGATATGACATCACCAGGAAGTGGATACATATTTAACAATAAGACCAATTCATGGTCTAAATATAGCACAGGCAGTGAAACACCATCGGAAAGCTACAAGGTATATTGTAAGAATACAAGTAACTGGTCTCAGGTTTACTGTTACATGTGGAACAGCAGCAATGATACAATCGGTTCTTGGCCTGGAGTTGCCATGACATATGAAGGAGACAACGTATGGTCAGTAGAAGTATCAAAAGATTACGCAAATGTCATTTTCAGTAATGGAAGCGGTTCTCAGACAGCAGATTTAATCTATCCTGGAAAAGGCAATATTTATAATACAGGAACAAATACATGGCTCCCTTTTTAAAAAATTAAATATATGTAATCTAGTAAGAAAAGGCTGCTGTACTAAGTAAAATTGGTATGGCAGCTTTTTCGCGTTATAGGTAATTGCGTAAATGAAGTAATTGTTGTAAAATCATATATAAAAGAAAAAATATTGGAAGTGTTGGGAGGAAACAAAATGAGCATTGCAGATATGACAATTGACAGTCTATATGATTTAGAGCAGACTATAGCAGCAGATCTGTTCAAAAATCAGGCATATCCTTGGAAGGTACTGCCTTTAATTAAAGACTATATTATGGCATTAGGAAGCCAGTTATCTTTTGACGAGTATGATTTAGTGAATGGTAATGTTTGGGTTGCAAAAAGTGCAAAAGTTGCACCAACTGCTTATATTAATGGACCGGCGATTATCTGTAAAGAAGCGGAAATCCGTCATTGTGCATTTATTCGTGGAAATGCAATCGTTGGAGAACATTGTGTAGTAGGAAATTCTACTGAGTTAAAAAATGTAATTCTATTTAACTACGTGCAGGTTCCGCATTATAATTATGTGGGGGATTCCATTCTAGGTTACCGTTCCCATATGGGAGCAGGCTCTATTACTTCTAATGTTAAGTCAGATAAGACACTGGTTTCTATTAAGTGTGATGGAAAAGCAACACAGACAGGACTTAAGAAAGTAGGAGCATTTTTAGGTGATTACGTGGAAGTAGGATGCAATAGTGTGCTAAATCCAGGTACTGTAATAGGGCGTAACAGTAACGTGTATCCATTATCTAGTGTGCGTGGATGTGTTCCAGCAAATAGTATTTATAAAAAGGCTGGAGAAGTAGCAGGTAAGAAATAGGAAGCAGTATGAGTAATGGATGTTATAGTCTCGTCAACACCCATATATAATACAAGCCAGTTTGAATGGAAGAAACCCATAGAAACTGGCTTTTTTTTGATCTACAAAAACAAATTTTTACAGCACCTTTTTAAATAAAGGAATATATTGATAAAAGTTAAAAAAATAAAGTCAAAAAAACTAAAAAAGTGTTTAATTTTTAGACAAATAGTGATATAATCAGTTTACAAAAAGAAAAAAGGGGTTTTGTATGAAAGTATCAAAATACAATTTTTTTTATAAAGGTGATTCCGATAACGAATGGGTTCTTTTTAATTCAAGGACTGGTGCATTGAGTCAAATTGAACAGGAATATTATGACGCTTTGCAGAATTTGGAAAAAAGGGGGATTCCTATTCAAGACGAAGAACAGTGTAAACAACTAAAAGTAAATGGTTATATTTTAGATGATGATGTTGATGAGTTAGCATTAGTACGTTATGCATTTAATAAAGATAAATATGATAGTACTAGTCTTTCTTTGACAATTGCACCTACTATGCAATGCAATTTCGGCTGTGTATATTGCTTTGAAAAGAATAGCGACCATGGTTCACGAATGAATGTAGAGGTATCAGAAAAAATCATAGATTTTATTCAGAGAAAGGCTTCTACTACGTCTAGCTTACATATTACTTGGTTTGGTGGAGAACCGTTACTTCATGTGGACATCATTTATTCTCTGTCACAAAAGATAAATGAAATTTGTGAAGAAAATAAAATATCATATAGTGCTAATGTTGTGACCAATGGATATTTTCTAACAAAAGAAGTGGCACAGAAATTAGTAGAATCCAAAGTGGATTATGTACAGATAACTTTGGATGGTCCACAAGATATTCATGATACGAGACGACCATTGCTTGGGGGGCAGGGAACATATAAAGCTATAATGGAAAATGTTATTGCATGTGCTGACATTATTCCAATAGTAGTTCGAATCAATGTAGATGTACAAAATTATAAACGAATCAATGAAATAATAGATGTTTTTAAAGAAAACAATGTTTACGATAAGGTTCATCCATATTTGGGACATGTTGAAGATGCAAATGACAGTTATGAGACTTCAAAGTGCTTGTCGCTTGAGAGGTATTCCAGGTTTAACTTAGATTTTATGCTTCAGAATAAACAGGATATTACAGCGGATTATCCAAAGCCAATGGGAGCATATTGTGGCGCAAATATGACAAATGCTTATGTAATTGATGCAGATGGATACATATATAAATGTTGGAATGATATCGGTATAAAGGAAAATAGAGTAGGATCTCTAACAGACAAAAATTTCGAAGGAAATGTTGCATTACTTAATCAATATATGTTATATGATCCAACATTAGATAATAGATGTATTGAATGTAAATATCTTCCAATTTGTATGGGAGGCTGCCCAAGTAGAAGATTAGAGAATGTGGAGTCATGTGTAGAACAAAAATACACATTAGATCAATATTTGCCAGAGTGTTTAAGGGTAATTTTATCGAAAAAAAGTGCCAATGGGGAAGAAAAGAGTGACATTACAGAATAGGCACTTTTATATAAATCAAAGAAAGGAGGACTTAGTATGTTAGTAGCAGTAGCAGCACAAAATACAACACTTCAACAATTTGAACAGATAAAAGAAGTTGAGCAAGTAGAGTGTCCAAGAAATGGATGTACATATACTCATTGCACAGTAAGAATCAAATAGTTAAATAATACCTTATACAGTAGATGAAAGGAGGAAGGACTATGTTAGTAGCAGTAGCAGCAACAAACAGTACTCTTACACAGATGGAACAGGTATCTGCAGCAGAAGTTTGCAAAAGACTTGGATGTACATATGATTCATGTGGTATTTATAAAGGATAAATGTTCTTTGTAAAATGCAGATATTGAAAGCTTGTATTATTTGTTTATAAGGTATATAATTTAAGCAAATTAATAGCTTATTATGTAATAGAAAGAGTGAGTTCTATTCAGTAAATGATATGGAATTCACTCTTTGCTATATAAAAATTGAAAAGCAAAATATGAGGATTTGTAAAATGAAAATATTCACATATGTTGGAAAATACGTAAAGAGATATAAGAAGGTCTTTGGTTTATTTCTTGTATCTAGTGTGGTACTGTGGCTTTCTTCTACATTAACACCTTATATATCGGGATTGTACTTGGATTATTTGTTATCAAAACAGTCAATGAAATATGTATATGGTTTCACTGGGTTGTTTCTAGGCGTAAACTTAATTACAATATTTTCAAGGTACATAATGTCGCTTTATGTGACGAAGTTGAATAATAATATAACATTTGAAATGAACTATGACATTTTTGAACGTTTTCGATATTTTAAAATACTTGAGTTGGAAAAGAAAAATACGGCGTATATTATGGATCGAATTAATCAGGATCTTAGTGTATTGGTGGTATTTTTTTCTGATAAAATAGTAAATATAGCTACGAGCTTTTTTACAATAGTGGTCAGCTTTGTAATTCTATATAGAATTGATAAGTACATTTTGTTGTTTCAAATTATGGTAATTCCTATATACGTTTTGCTGTATCGTCTTTTTAGAAAAAAACTTTATGATGCCAATTATGAACTGGCTGAGAATACAAGTACGTATTTTGCAAAACGAACAGAGCAAATAAGTTTTATGTCATTTATTAAAACAAATGTATTATTCCCAGAAATGAATCATGAATTGCGTCATTCTTTTGATAAAATATATGGTAGCATAATGCAACAGGTAAAAGTAAATTACTTATTTAATAATATGAATTCTATTCTGCTTGCATTCAGTTATGTTGTGATTATTTTCTGGGGTGGAGTAAAGGTTATAAATGGACAGCTTTCGATTGGTAATTATACAATAATCAACACATACTTCAATTTGGTTATGGATTCGATCAATTATTTTATGGCATTGGCAAATGATTATCAAAGAGCAGTTGTGTCCCATGACCGAATTGAAGAATTCATGGGGTATGACAAAGAGCCAAACGGTGAGGTTAAGTTAGATCAAGTAAATAGTATTACATTAAAGAATCTATCAGTATCTTATGATGGAAAAAGACAATTATTCAAAGATTTCAATTTGGAATTAAAAAAAGGTTCTGTCTATTGTATAAAAGGTGGAAATGGTGCAGGGAAAAGTACGTTAATCAATATTATACTAGGAATGTATCATGACATATATAAAGGTGAGGTTTTGTACAATGACAAAAGCATTAGTGAACTAGATATGTACAGTATAAGAAGAAATTCAATTTCGGTAGTAGAACAAGAACCGGAATTACTTAATATGTCAATTTTGGATTACCTTACAATTGGTATAGATGGACGGAGCAGGCAGGAACTAAAAGAGCAGGCAATTAAGTTTGCAAAGAGTCTAAAACTTTATGATACCATTCAGAAGTTACCAAATCAGCTTGAATCAACTATTGAAGAAGGTGCATCTAATTTCTCAGGGGGAGAGAAACAGAAGCTTGCAATTATTCGTGCCTTGCTTAAGGAAGCGGATGTTCTTATATTTGATGAGCCTACATCAGCATTAGATATAGAAAGCATTGAGGTGTTTAGCCAGTTGATTCAGACAATAAAAAAAGGAAAAATTATAATGATGATTACACATGATAAGAGAATTTTTGATATAAGTGATTATGATGTGGAATTTTAAAAGCGATAAAACGAAAAGATAAGCAGTTTAAGTACCTGGCAGGAAAAGCATTATTTAAATGTTTTCATGCCAGGTATTTGAGGTTTGCACATTTCTATTCTTCTTCATTAAAATATTCCTTGTATACAGAATTTTTTCAAAAAAAGTATAGACTAATTTGTCATTTTATGAGAAAATAATATCCGAGTGTGCAGTCACATCTTTTTCCGTATATGGAAGCTATAGACATTCACACAAATTTGCGTCATCAAGGCGCAGAATATAAATGAGCAATATACAATGAACATATTGCGTAAAAACGTAATATTGAAAGGAGTCTCAACATGATTTATACACACGAAGTAGAAAATATGTGCCCAATTGCACAAGGGGTTAACCATGGCGCTGCTCCAATCCCAGAAGAAGCAAAATGGGTAAAAGCAAAAGAGATTAAAGACATTAACGGTTTCACACACGGTATCGGCTGGTGTGCACCACAACAGGGAACTTGTAAATTATCTCTTAACGTTAAAGACGGTGTTATTCAAGAAGCATTAGTTGAAACAATCGGATGTTCAGGTATGACACACTCAGCTGCTATGGCATCTGAAATCTTACCAGGAAGAACTATCTTAGAAGCATTAAACACAGACTTAGTTTGTGATGCTATCAATACAGCTATGAGAGAATTATTCTTACAGATCGTTTACGGACGTACACAGTCCGCATTCTCTGAAGGTGGTCTTGCAATCGGTGCTGGTCTTGAAGATTTAGGTAAAGGTCTTAGATCTCAGGTTGGTACAATGTACGGTACATTAAAGAAAGGTCCTCGTTATCTTGAAATGACAGACGGTTATGTAACTGGCATTGCTTTAAATGAAGATGATGAAATCATTGGATACAAATTCGTTAACTTTGGTAAAATGATGGACTTCATTAAAGCAGGTGATGATGCTAACACAGCATTTGAAAAAGCTCAAGGTCAATACGGCCGTGTTGCTGACGCAGTTAAGATCGTTGACCCAAGAAAAGAATAATAAGACGTTTTTAGAAAGCTATTCTTAGAACGTTGTTCTTGAAAACAATTAAGGAGGATTTTATAAAATGGCTTTATTTGAATCATATGAAAGAAGAATAGATCAAATCAACGCTGTATTAAACAGCTACGGCATTTCTTCTATTGAAGAAGCTGAAAAAATTACAAAAGATGCTGGCTTAGACGTTTACAACATGGTAAAAGGTATCCAGCCAATCTGTTTCGAAAATGCATGTTGGGCTTACACAGTAGGTGCTGCTATCGCAATCAAAAAAGGTGCTAAAAGAGCTGCTGACGCTGCTGCTGCAATCGGTGAAGGTCTTCAGGCTTTCTGTATCCCAGGTTCCGTTGCTGACCAGAGAAAAGTTGGTTTAGGACATGGTAACTTAGGAAAAATGCTTCTTGAAGAAGAAACAGACTGTTTCGCATTCTTAGCAGGTCACGAATCTTTCGCTGCTGCTGAAGGTGCAATCGGTATCGCTGAAAAAGCGAACAAAGTTCGTAAAAAACCTTTACGTGTTATCTTAAATGGTCTTGGAAAAGATGCTGCTCAGATTATCGCACGTATCAATGGTTTCACATATGTTGAAACTGAAATGGATTACTACACAGGAGAAGTTAAAGAAGTTTTCCGTAAAGCTTACTCTGACGGTCTTCGTGCAAAAGTTAACTGCTACGGTGCTAACGATGTAACAGAAGGTGTTGCTATCATGCACAAAGAAAAAGTTGACGTTTCCATTACAGGTAACTCCACAAACCCAACTCGTTTCCAACATCCAGTTGCTGGAACATACAAAAAAGAATGTTTAGAGCAAGGTAAAAAATACTTCTCCGTAGCTTCTGGTGGTGGTACAGGACGTACACTTCACCCAGATAACATGGCTGCTGGTCCTGCTTCTTATGGTATGACAGATACTATGGGACGTATGCACAGTGATGCACAGTTCGCTGGTTCTTCATCCGTACCTGCTCACGTTGAAATGATGGGTCTTATCGGTATGGGTAACAACCCTATGGTTGGTGCTACAGTTGCAGTTGCTGTATCCATTCAGCAGGCTGCTGACGAAGGTAAATTCTAATTAGAATCCTTGATGTCAAAGCGCAACGCTTAAATATAAAGATGAAAGGATAACGTACTAGTTTTAGTATGTTATCCTTTAGTTGTTTTTATACATTAATTTTGGTAATATTGGAAAAACTATATTCATATAGTATAAGAGGAATGGAAAACTTTTATATAAAAGAGCTAAGATAAAAAATTATCGTGAATTGGAACAACTATCATGTAGATATTGCAATACAAGGAAAAGTGCAGAGATTACACCAGAAAAACGATTATTTATGGCCTGATGAGTACAATACTTTTATGGCTTTTACATACGAAAATGGAAAAGAGAGTGATTCATGTGTTTTTTTCTATTAGCAATGGAAAAATTCAAGAAATAGCTCCAGACTGTTCAGACAAAGAATGTATTCGAGTAGGCTATTTAACTCTAGAAGAACTGAAAGAGAACAGAGAAAAACTGGGGATATCCAAGCATATCATAACAGAATTTGAGCAAGAACGGACCCATTACTGGAATGGAGTTGACGTGTACGACGATTTTAGCATTGGAGTAGTCAATATTGTAAATGTAATGAATGTCAAAGAAGCAAGGGACAGAATTGGCTTTGTGATTCAAAGAAATCAATTTATACTTGTAAAACTGGTTGATTTGGATGATAGCTATAAAGATATTTTTGTACAATCTATCGGAAGATTTCGTCAGAATGCTACGCTGGAAAAAGTAATATATGGAGTATTGGAACGTCTGTTATTCAATGGTAGCAGGCTATTAGAAGAAACAGAGCGTAAGATTATGAAGATGGAGCATAAGGTTGTAGAAGGCAAAGTTGATAATGCCCTAAATAAACGTATTTTTCATTTGAGAAATGAATTGTCTATTATCAGAAATTATTATGATCAGCTTGCGGACATTGGAGAGCAGTTACAAGAAAATGAAAATGATTTGTTTCAAGATGAGGATTTGCGCTATTTCAAAATATTTACGGATAAGACATCACGTTTGACTAACAACATACAAATTTTAAGTGAGAATTTAATACATCTAAGAGAAGCAGCAGATGCTTATGTCAATTATAATTTGAATAAGATTATGAAACTTTTTACGGTAGTCACAACTATTTTCCTGCCACTGACATTGATAGTAGGCTGGTATGGAATGAACTTTACGAATATGCCGGAGCTGACGTGGAAATACGGTTATATAGGAGTAATTATTCTGAGTGTGACAGTTGTGACGGTATGTTTTGTTCTGTTTAAGAAAAAGAAATTGTTGTAGTAAATTACACACGAGAGGGAAGTAAGCTGTAAAAGAGCCAATCCTCTCAGTGTAATAATGCTGAAAAGCACATCTTAGTATCCCAACAATAGTTGTTCAATTTCTTTGTGTGGCATAGTTTCATTTCTGTTAAAAATTCCGATATGCCCAATATCGCAGCTTCGTTCCTGGAACATAGGATAGATAAAACCAGACTCTGGCTCTCCTGGTTCATATTCTCCAATCAGCGGACAAATGGCACATATCAGATATTCATAAACTTCTTCGGAATCCCCTAGCCGTTCTTTATCTTTTGCTTTTACAGGAACATCGTATCGGTCATGAAACACAAAGATACCATAATCAGCATTTGTCTTATATTGTTCTCCGATTATTTCATACAGGTTGTACATAAGTGCATCATTTTTAAGTCCACATTCTTTTATTCCATGTAAAAGATGCCACATTTGTTTGTTTTGGGATGTAAATGGATGTTCTATTAGAGCTGTATTGGTATTAGAAAATGGAATGGCCTTAGCAATTGCCAGATTCTTTTGTTTTTCTTTTGTAGACAGATTAAGAAAGTTCACGTTAAATGAACCATCCATAAAGCCGTCAGAATCCATATAAGCTCCTGCGATGCGAGTGAATGAAGTTCGACTGACGGTCATTCTTCTAGTTAGTTCTAGCATATCCTCTCTGTTTATCATGATTATTTCCTCCCTAGATAGTGTAATTATAGCAGAAAATGATGGATTAGGAAATGCAGTTGAGACGAAAACAGGTACGTCAGGATATTCTTATAATGCCTGTACTCATAGAAAGAACTGTAAGAAGAAAAATGTATGTGGAATAGAATGTACAAGAAAATCAGCCTATTCCTGCAGGTTTTGCAGTCATTGCAATACAAGCTGTACTGATTTTAAGGAAGAAGTTTGTACAGTTTTAAATAAAGCACCTTACAAAAGCTTATTTCCGGTGATACTGACTGACAATGGAAGCGAATATTCAAATCCGAAAGGGATTGAATATGATGATAAAGGCCTATCCGTAAGCCGTGTATTTTACTGTGATGCAGGAAGTCCGTACCAGAAGGGGGCTATTGAGGTGAATCATGAGCTGATTCGAAGAATCCTCCCAAAAGGAAGTTCATTTGATGATCTGACACAGGATGACGTAAATAGGATGATGAACCACATCAATTCCTATAAAAGAAAGAAACTGAATAATTGAAGCCTATATGAGGCTTTTAGTTTTTACTATGGTGAGACGGTACTGGCGAAGCTTGGCTGCTCCCATGTTTCGCCAGGTGAAATCATCTTAAAACCGTCACTATTAAAATAAGCTTCACATGAGCTTACATATATAAAAGCCGCCAGCAAGTAACTTATAGGAAAGAACAAGGGCGGGATTTACCGATTACAAAAAAATCGAGAGTAATCTGGCTTTTATTTGTTGTGCAAAAAAATAAAAAGCTACTAACATTATTATGGCAAAAATAGGAAAACAGCTGTGAAATGAGGGGTAAATTGAATTGTACAAAAGAATATAAACATCAATAAAAGCCTAAAAACAGGAGGATTTTTTTACAAAGCAAGAGCATGTAAGTAAGGGGAAGTTTCGTTATCATCGGTAACAGCATATGCGTTAACTATGCCAGATAGCTTTTATGATCGTATTGCTTGGACTTGGGAGTATAGTGGACCAGCTACAAGTAGCTATAACTGCTTAGGTTATGCAACAGGTTCAATGACTTGGGAATGGGCTTGGGGCGCATCTAATCCTTCTAGTAGTAAGGTTACAACATATTTAAAGAATAAGGGCTATTCAACAAGCGGTAATTGGGCACAGATTGTATCATATGGATCGAGTTCCGCAGTTATGCATTTTAGTAAAGTAACAGGAACATCATGGTGTCGTGCTAAGTGGGGGAGTTTAGAGCGTTTCAATCATGCATCTTGGGATCCTTACTATTCAAATAGTGATTATGGTTCAAAAGTAAACGTATATTATCAATAGGAGGAAAAAGTATGCGATATTTGAAAAAAAATATGGGTAAAATAATTATAGGAATGTTACTAATTTGTTTGGTTTGTGTTGGAACATTGACTACAAAGGTATTTGCTTCAGACGAATATATTGTTAATTCTAATTTAAATGCAATGATGAGTGAAATTAATACAATGATTGAAAAACATGATGCATCGATGCAAAGTTCAAATCCATATGACTACATAAAAAATGAACATTTTAATAATATCATTGGAAGAGGTATTAATGCATTGCCTGTTCTGACTTCAGAATTAAATAGTTCCAGTGAAAATGGTTTAAAAGAATACATTTTAGCTATTGCAGTTCAAGAAATAACTGAAACAAGTGTCAATGAAGATGCAGTAAATGCATGGTCAAATGGGAAAGAGTGGGTTGAGGAATGGAATAAATACTTAAGAAATATTCCTGACAAGGTTCAGTATGTAGTAAATGATACGGTCAATTCATTTGAACAAAAAGAAAAAGAATTACAATCTCTTGGTTTAATGAGTTTACCATATATCAAAGATTTTATTGATAAGGGACATGTAGAATATCAGAATGTGTATAATAAAATATATCAATCAGCATTAAATGGTGTAAGTACTCTAAGTGTTAATAATAATAAAACAGAAATAACTTCTAAAGAATTAAAAACTCTTCGAAGTTTAGTAGAAGAAGTTAGAGCAAACTGAATATTTTCTCATGTTTAATTATATAAAGGTATTTTGAACTTTGTAAATATTATAGGATAAATAAAGATAGCATGCCTCTTTTCTGATACATGCTATCTTTATTTAGGTTTACTATATACATATCTTGAGTCTGTGAAAACTCTTCTGTTTTGAGCTATTTCAGCGGGATACTCCGATGCAATCATGGCTTTTTACTTTGGTGTATGTGTCAATTTAGACATAAAAAATCCTACTTAAATATATTTAGTTATTCACCTTGTCAACTTAAGTAGGATTATATTACAAAGCTTGGCAGTTTTATAATTATAAAAGAAGTACAATCAAGAATTTACAGACTCAATTATGATAGAATAGTCAATAAATCTTTATAATCACTTTCATGTTCACTTATCCAAGATTGTATATCTTCCGGTTCATCTTCTTTAGTATAGGTTTTAATTATGTACTTAATCCCTTCATATATACTATCCTCTGAAATTCTTTTTTGAGGAGAGTCTAATTCATTTAAAAGTAAAGGAATAGAAAAAATCCCCATGCTTTCAATTTGCTTCATTTTATAATCTTCAGAGTCTTTACCACCTAAAATTTTATTGAAGTTTGTAATATTTTGTTTTATTGATTGGTTATAAAGATTTCTAAATTCATTTGAGTCTGACCAAAGTTCCTCATTACCATTAGATAGGCTGTAGTAGTCAACAATACCTATTTTATTTTGATTTGAGATAGAATTAGTCAGTCCTGTGATATCATTAATTGCCGAACTTATGAGGTACTCATATAAGCCAGCCTCATTGCTTTTGTATAAAATATAGTATAATGGTTTTACAGCTTTAATTCCAAAGTCTAAAACAGATAAATACTGTTTGGAATGTGAAAAGTTAACCCATTCACCACGTAAAACATATTCAGGATTTTCGTCTTGTTTTTTTGAAATTTCTTTTGTTAATGATTGAAGTTCTTTTGCTACATCAGTGAGAATATCAGAATCAAGATCCTCAATAAATTCAGATTCACTTATTTTTGCATCTCTTATAGGAGACCATTTTTTTATTTTAATATCTTTTGAAGGCGGGATACTAGTAGAAATTTGTTCATTATTGATTTTATCTGATGTGGGCAGGGGATCGAGTGTAGCTATCGCCGAAATATGTGGACTATCTGCCGTTGGGAGAAAATGATAATATGGCTTTATAGTGACCAAATAAATAGTAAGTAGAATCAATATACAAATGCTAGTAACAAATATTAATTTTTTATGTTTCATAGTTACCTCCTAAACTAATTAGAAAACAATGTTTATATCTTCAATTATAAGTTACAATAATACATTTGGCAATCTTTACAATTCCCCTAACCAATTATCATACAAATCCCCAAGACCAAAACCAACAAAAATGCAAGGAAATAATGATTTACTGTGAAAATAATAGCTGTAAATTATATATGTGATTTCTTTATACGAATTAGCCGTAGTGCATGAATCAATGTGCGTTATATTTGGCGAAGATGCGAGTTTAACCTATAAAATAAACATGTACAGAGGAGTTTAAAATACAGGTCAACTTTTTCAAACATAGATTTTTGTATCATTTTCTATCTCATTTGGTTATAATGAAATTGAAAAAAAACGAAGATAAGCAAGGAGAGATTTCAATGGCAAAGGTTACAGACATGACCAAGGGTAGCACCACAAAACATATACTAAAGTTTACATTGCCATTACTATTAGGCAATCTTTTTCAACAGTGTTACAACTTAGTAGACTCTATTGTAGTAGGACGGCATGTGGGGAAAAATGCATTGGCAGCAGTTGGTGCTTGCGGTTCCCTGAACTTTTTATTTTTTTCTTTGAGTGCAGGACTTTGTATCGGTGTCGGGGTAATTGTAGCACAGTATTTTGGAGCAGGAGAAGAAGAACAGATTAAGAAGTATATTGGAAATGCAGTTTATATGCTTGCTGGTGCAGTACTGGTAATCAGCTTCATTGGAATCTGTTTTGCACCGCAGATATTAAGGCTACTATCCACACCTGAGAAAATAATTGGGGATTCCATTTGTTATCTGCAAATAACTTGTGCAGGAATCGTTGCAGTGACTGCTTATAACGGAGTTGCTTCGGTTTTACGTGCGTTAGGGGATTCCAGAACCCCACTCTTTTTCTTGATTTTAGCAAGTATTATCAATATTGTATTTGATCTTGTATTTGTGTTGGCATTTGATATGGGAGTAATGGGAGTTGCATTGGCGACTGTTATTTCACAAGTGATTTCTGCAGTGACATCTTTTGTGTATGCGTTGAAAAAAGTAAGTTATTTTCAGTTATCAAGAGTACATCTAAAGTTTGAATCTGCAATTGTGAGACATATATTAAGAATTAGTGTTCCAATTTCTTTACAGAGTTCCCTGATTTCCGTAAGTTGTATCATTTTACAGCGTGTTGTCAATGGTTTTGGGGAAACAGTTATGGCTACATATACCATTACGATGAGAATTGAGCAGTTAGTACAACAGCCATATTCTTCGTTAGGAACGGCACTTACTACTTACTCAGGTCAAAACATGGGTGCTGGTGATATCGGACGTGTAAGAAAGGGAATGAGAAGTGCAACGGTTATGGCACTAATTTTTAGTGTAGCAATGCTGCCTGTTGCGTACATTTTTGGTAAGCCTATTGCCCACATGTTTGCAAAGGAACCAGAAGTTGTTATGATGGGAGCGAAAGCGTTACGTATTACTAGTTTGTGTTACTTTCCACTTGGTATGATTTATGTACCAAGAGCATTGTTAAATGGTGTTGGAGATGCACAGTTTGCTATGATTAACGGGATTAGTGAGGTTCTTTGCCGAATTGTATTTTCTACTGTGTTAACGAAGATACCTGTAATTGGTTACTGGGGAATTTGGATTACGTCAGGTGCAACTTGGACAGTAACGGCAATCGTTTGTCTGATTCGTTATTTCCGTGGAACTTGGAAGCAGAAAGGTATTACAAAGAAAGCTATATAATAAAAAATTATGTGGACTTAGAAATCAGAGAAATATTAAATGATTTCTAAGTCCTTTGTATTGTATTTACCTATAAAATTATGTTAACATATCCTATGTGAAATGTCACATGAGCTATAGTTCTTATAAGGAGAGAGTATAATGAGAAAGACTAAAATAATTTGTACATTAGGACCTGCTACGGATAAAGAGGAAATACTTGAAAAATTAATATTAGGTGGAATGAATGGAGCCAGATTTAATTTTTCTCACGGTACATATGAAGAACAGGATAAGCGAATGGCATTATTTAAGAGACTCAGAGAAAAGCTAAAAAAACCTGTTGCAATGATTCTGGATACAAAAGGTCCAGAGATACGCCTAAAAGATTTTAAAGAAGGAAAAGTACATTTAGAGAAGGACCAGATATTCACATTGACAGGACGTGATGTAGAAGGCACAAAAGAAATCGTTTCGATTACATATGAAAATTTATATCAGGATGTGAAAGAGGGAAATCACATTTTAATTGATGATGGACTTGTAGATATGAAGGTTACTAAGATTAAAGGCAAGGATATTATCTGTCAGGTAAAAAACAGTGGTTTTGTATCTAATCACAAAGGTGTCAATGTGCCAGATATTCATCTTTCCCTTCCTTACATGAGTGAAAAAGACAAAGCAGACATTATATTTGGTATTGAACATGGAGTGGATTTTATTGCTGCATCCTTTACAAGAAGTGCACAGGACGTATTGCAGATCAGAAAACTTTTAGCTGACCATGGTGGTGCTGACATTAATATCATTGCGAAGATAGAGAATAGTGAAGGTGTTCAGAAAATTGATGAAATCATTGAAGCTTCGGATGGTATCATGGTTGCTAGAGGTGATATGGGTGTGGAGATTCCAGAGGAAGAAGTACCTGTTATTCAGAAAATGATTATCAAAAAGGTATATGAGGCAGGAAAACAGGTTATCACAGCAACACAAATGTTAGATTCCATGATGAAGAATCCAAGACCGACACGTGCAGAGACTGCAGATGTTGCTAATGCAATTTATGATGGCACTAGTGTAGTGATGCTTTCTGGGGAAACAGCGTCAGGTGATTATCCATTAGAGGCACTTAATATGATGGTGCGTATCATCAATCGTACCGAACAAGATATTGATTATCGTGGACGTTTCTTTCGGCATGAGAGAAAAGCCAATCCAGACATCACAGATGCAATCAGCCATGCTACTTGTACAACAGCTTATGATTTGAATGCAAAAGCAATCATTAACGTAACCAAGTCAGGAAAATCGGCAAGAATGATTTCCAGATATCGTCCAATCACAGATATTATTGGATGTTCTACTTCGGAAAAGGTATCCAGACAGCTCAATATGTCCTGGGGAGTAACACCTGTTTTGTTAAAACAGAAAATGGACGTATTCAGTCTTTTTGAACATGCAATAACAACTTGTCAGAATCAGAAACTGGTAGATGAAGGCGATGTTGTAGTTATTACATCAGGAGTTCCAATAGGTATTTCAGGAACTACGAATCTGATGAAGGTACATATTGTGGGGGAATAAACTTGCTATTCAGATGATATAGTTAAGAAACAAAAGGGGAGAAGGCTATGAAGTATAATATTAGGATACGTTGTATGGAAACCTATCATCCAGAAAAACAAATTGATAATGAGTATTACATAGAACATTTTCGTAAACAAGGGAAAGATGTAGCTCATTTTTTAAAAGATGTATTGGGAAGAGAAAAACGATTTGTGATAGACAATGAAGGAAAGGCAGAGAAAGAGCGCGAGACAAGTTTAACTATGCAAATAGAAGTTGCAAAAAAAGTCTTAAGCAGTCATGGGTTAAGTGGTGATGATATAGATGGAATCATTGTAGCAACACAGATTCCAGAGTATCTAGTTCCGCCTAATGCCTTGTTTGTTCATCGGGCAATCGGTGCCAAGAAAGACTGTTTCGCATATGATTTAAATAGCAATTGCATCGGAATGACCATGGCATTTGATCAAGCGGCAAAATATTTACAAGATGAACGCATTGGTAAAATTCTAATCGTTGGTGGGGATTATCTGAATGTAGCTGCTAATAAAAAAGATGAATGCATATATGGCCTTTTTGGTGATATGGCTTGCGCTATGGTAGTAGAACGGGGAGATGGAACAAGTAAGCTTATTGATAGCGATTTTTTCATTAACACAACGTCATTAGAGATTATTCATGTGCCAGCCTGCGGGATGTCTAGCATGTTAGCAATGGAAGGAAAGAATTCATTAGAAATTTTAAGTGGGGAAATGGCATGCGACATTCCCGAGGTGGCAGAGAGAATTACAAAATTACTTGAAAGAAATGATTTAACGTTAGACGATGTTGGAGGTTTCTGTTTCTCTCAATATGTATGGAGAAACAATAAGAAAATTATGGATACTCTTAAGATACCAGCAGAAAAGTGTCCTTATGTAGGAACGAAGTATGGGTATACGGGGGTAAATAGTCCATTTCTTGCTTTGCAGGAATTAATAAAGGAGCAGAAGATTAAGCGTGGAGATTACCTATTGTTTTGGACAATTGGAAATAGCATGCAGCATGTATTTTTACTGCTTCAATTTTAAGAGGGGGATAAAAAATGATTATTAAGAAAATAATTTTACAGAACTTCAGAGGGTTTGACGAGAAAGAGTTTGCTTTTGATGGAAAGAGTGCGGTTTTATTTGGGGAAGATGGAAGTGGAAAAACTGCCGTACTAGATGGAATTAATATGCTGGTAGAGGATATTTTGTATGCAGCAGTGAATCAAGAAAAGAAGAAATACATCGTAATGGGTGAAGAAGATATAAAAGAAAACGAGAGACTCGCAAAGTTAAATGTTACGTTGAATTTAAAAATACTTGACCAGGATTTTGATTATGAGACTGTCCGAGAGAGAAATGGAATTCATCAGGAGTATCTAGACACCAATGCAGTGATTTTTGGAACCATGTTTACGCGCAGTTATGTTGGTGGCGAAAAAGTCGGCAGTAATGGTGCAGTGGAATACGATTTTAATGATAAAAATATGCCAGTGTATGCGTACTATAAAACTGGAAGAAGTGTAGGTAAGAACATAGCCAGTAAGGTGAATCAGAATAATAAGCTGGGTGCATTTGAGTTTGGACAAGAAAATAGTATGGATATAGAAGATTACGATAAGTGGTTCGCTGGAAGGATTAAGTGCCAAGATTTATGGGAAGCGAAAGATAATGGAGCGTATTCAGGCGAAGAGCAAAAGTTTCTTGCGTTAGTTGGCGATCTGGCACGAAGGATGGTTCTGGCAAACCCAAGTAGAGAAAATCCTTTTGAAGGAAACGGGATTGTGTTGATTGATGAGATTGAGGGACAGCTTAGTGAGGACTGGCAAGGAAAAATGGTATCTTGGCTAGTGAGTGCTTTTCCAAATGTGCAGTTTATCATTACTAGTAAGTCAAAGACAGTAGTAGATGGGATAGAGGACAGAGTGAATGTACATAAATTGTAGGCAGGGAAATACTTTTAATAGGAATAACATTCCAATGTGGAAAATAGTATGAATAAGATGAATGGATTGACATAAAAAAAAAACTGGTGTTATAATGTATCGGAATTGGATAGTTAGAGTGCGAAAAGGACTTTCTAGGGCAGAAAGAGTTTTTACATGCGATTGGAGGGAATAGAAAGACGATGAAAAAGGATAGATTAGATGTTGTGGTGCTTTCTTTGATTTCATCTCTGGTGCTTTCAAGCTGTCAGACTACTTCAGGTGGGGCAGGGCAAGTGAAAGTGGATAAACCTTTAGTCACCGATGTTGAGACAGTAAAAGAGAATGGTATAACAAAAGAGAAAGTAAAAGAATTCGTGAAAGAACATGAAGATGAATATGGCGATATGATTTACGATTTGAAAAATAATGAGATACATATCGAAGAAAAAACATTTAAGAACCAGACACTATATTTCTTTTTATATACACCAAACAATTATTGGGAGACAACGTTATACCAGATAAGAGAAACGGAAGGCGTCATAGAAGGGCTTGATTATATTTCATCAGGAGCAACGGATTATTTTAATTTTGATATCATTTCCATATCAGAAGGAGACTTTATAACCGTATATTCGGCAAGCCATATGGGAAATGGAAGTCTGGAGCTTGTGGAATTAGGTAGTATACCTGAGCGAAAAGCAGGAGAAGTACCTGATTATGAACTTTATGCAATTGACAATCACTTTGAGGAAATGGAAAGCAAGACAGGGAAAACAACATCTAAAATATTTCAAGATGGAATTTTAACTCCTGAATATAAAGATGTCAATAATGATGGGAACACAGATGTAATTTTAAATGGTGTGTTACAGGAGTATGAGTTTAATAAAGAAACCAACCAAGAGGAATTGCAAAAATCAGAGAAGGTCTGTGAAGTATATTTGTTTAATCCAAAAGATAAGACATTTACATTGCAATCGGATAATGATTTACGGGAGAAAAAGCCATTATCTATAGGTGATACCGTGATAAACAATCATGATTTGTTAAATGATTCACCATGCACAGAATATAAAGTACAGGACATTTATCAGTACCAGGGAGAACCTAAGAAAATAGTAGAATATAAAGATGAGTACGGAACTTACAGACATTATCTTGTGTATGAAGGAATTATTTATGTGGTGATAAATGATAAGCCAGAACTTGGGCAAGAAGAAGTTGATAAGGCTGAATATATCGACTATGTCATTTTAACTAACGACATATATTCCTTGAGCATTGGTATTCAAGTGGGAATGAGTGAGGAAGAGCTTACTGAAACAGGTATTGACTTTGCTGTTATAAAGAATGGTGATGACTTAGATAGTGAATTCCTAAGTGGAGGGACTGGTTATCTACGAAAAATGAAAATTGCGTATGATACCATTTATTATGGAGAAA
This sequence comes from uncultured Lachnoclostridium sp., assembly GCA_937903005.1. Lineage (GTDB taxonomy): Bacteria > Bacillota > Clostridia > Lachnospirales > Lachnospiraceae > Clostridium_AI. The sequence continues at coordinate 50,046 of CALFNR010000073.1, forward strand.
GTTCTTATGACGAAAATATTGCAATTGCAGTTATCGTAAAGGATGGAAAAGTTGTCAGAATCACAAGTGATAAGTTATATTAAATGTATGTTATGAGGCAAAACTGGACACCCTATTCAAATATCAGAAAGGGTGATTCCATGGAATTGCATGATGGTGATACGCTATATTTTTCAGAAAATGGTCATGTATATAGTGGTAAGGCGATGAATGTGACGGAGAATACATTTCAGCTGGACTGTTACGGTGGTTGTGAGGGCTTTTATACCATAAGCCGTTATGAACTTGGAAGAAATTATTTTTGGAGAAGAGAAGATGTAATATTTAGACCATAAAAGGAGCGTTACTATTTTCATTACGAAAATAGTGATGCTCCATTTTTGTATGCTCTGGTATTATTAAAAAAGCCGTATTTGATTCTTTTTACTAAGACCAAATTTCTTTATACTAACCTATATCAATTACGAAATAGGAGGAAGAAAAATGGAAGGGAAAGAAAGATACGAATTAAATAGAGAGTTAGCACAGATGTTAAAGGGTGGAGTGATTATGGATGTTACAACACCTGAACAGGCCCAAATTGCACAGCGTGCCGGAGCCTGCGCTGTTATGGCATTAGAAAGAATTCCAGCAGATATTCGGGCAGCAGGAGGCGTTTCTAGAATGAGCGATCCAAAAATGATTCGTGGAATCCAAGAGGCAGTAACTATTCCAGTTATGGCAAAATGTAGAATTGGTCATTTTGTAGAAGCCCAGATATTAGAGGCAATTCAAATAGATTACATAGATGAGAGTGAGGTACTATCACCAGCAGACAATTTATATCATATTGATAAACGCAAATTCAAAGCACCATTTGTATGTGGAGCAAAAGACCTTGGAGAAGCATTAAGACGAATCGAGGAAGGCGCATCTATGATTCGTACAAAGGGAGAACCAGGAACTGGTGATGTCATTCAGGCAGTTCAGCATATGCGTAAGATAAATGCACAGATAAGTCAGATCGTTTCCATGAGTGAGGACGAATTGTATGAGCAGGCAAAAGCACTCAGAGTATCCTATTCTTTGGTTCAGTATGTGCATGAACACAAGAGACTTCCTGTTGTGAATTTTGCTGCAGGAGGAGTAGCTACACCAGCAGATGCAGCGCTTATGATGCAATTAGGAGCGGAAGGCGTGTTCGTTGGATCTGGAATCTTTAAGTCTGGCAATCCTGAGAAGAGAGCAAGTGCAATCGTACAGGCAGTGACAAATTATCAAGATAGAGAACTATTAGCGAAAGTTTCAGAAGATTTAGGAGAAGCGATGGTCGGAATCAATGAACAGGAAATCGCACTATTGATGGCACAAAGAGGGGAGTAAATACAATATGAAGATTGGCGTTTTAGCATTACAAGGTGCTTTTGCGGAACATATTCGCGTATTAACTTCTCTTGGAGCAGAATGTGTGGAACTGAGACAACAAAAGGATTTAGAACAGAAGCTCGAGGGAATTGTACTGCCAGGTGGTGAGAGTACGGTACAGGGAAAGCTGCTAAAGGAACTTGGTATGTTTGAATCATTAAAGAAAATGATTGAAGATGGAATACCCGTTCTTGCAACTTGTGCAGGTATGATTTTGCTGGCAGAGAGAATTGAAGGACAGGATGAGGTGTATCTTCAGACGTTGCCAGTGACAGTGAAACGGAATGCGTATGGCAGGCAGCTTGATAGTTTTTATACAGAGGAAACATTTGATGGGTTAGGAAAGGTGCCTATGTCTTTTATTCGAGCACCGTATATTACGAAAGTGGAAGATGGAGTGAGAATACTGTCAAAAGTGGATGGAAATGTGGTAGGTGTTCAGTATAAGAACCAGATTGCGGTTTCATTTCACCCAGAATTGGATGCGGATATGCGGGTACATGAATGGTTTTGTAAGATGTGTGGATAATTTCGAGGTCTGGCAATTTTATTTTGAATGAAAAAGGAGCTGTACACTAATTACTTAGTGAGACAGCTCCCAAACGCTTGATATAGCCAAAGAAAAAAAAGGCTGTTATTTTACTCTTTTTCTTCTTTCAGAAAAATCGGAATAAACTGCATTCTTGGGTAGTGTTTGTGGAGGAGATTGTAAACTTCTTTGTTGACGATATATCAAGGGTCTAGTTTTGTATTCATGTCTTCTCCATCATCTAGATGCTTTTGTGCGATTTCTTCATCAAAATAACCACCGTCTTGTTCTTTTGTCTGATTTAAACCAACAAGTTGATCTAATGTTTTCTGGCTTATATAAAATGGTTCTTTATAATACCAGTACCGTTCCATTCTACAATGCTCACATATCCTTATATACTTTCTTTATTGCATCTTTCATTTAAAAATTTCCCTCTATAGAAAATCAGACGGCTTGATGCCAACAGCCATCAAACCATCTGGTTTAAAAAGCGATATTTTTACAGTATCTGCATTTTGCTCTTTTTCCTCTTTTAAGAATATCGGAATAAATTGCATTCTTGGGTAGTGTTTGTGGAGAAGAGTGTAGGCTTCTTTGCTCAGAATATACCAAGGTTCTACTAACGATGCAGGCATTTCTGCTCCATTTTGTTCTTTAAATATTGTACCACTCGTTTCTCTTGTCTGATTTAAACCTTTGAGTTGCTCCAACGTTGCACCACTTATGCAATATGGCTCTGATTTATAATGATAATGTGGCAATCCACAATTTCTACAAAAATCAAATAATTCCATCTTGTTGTCTTCAGCAAATCCATGTATGACATTTTCTGGCTTAATCTGATAGCATACTGTTTCATTTCTTTTTGTAATTACTTTTTGAAAATCATTCTCTGATGCTAAATGATTTTCTATAAGTAATTTTTTTACCTCTTCATGAAATGCATATCCAATCATTAATTGAGCATATTTCCTTTTTTTAAATTCAGATGCTGGAATTTTATAAATTTTATTTTGAATCAATCCAATCTGATGGTACCAGTCTGGTTTTTCACAACAAGGTCCTTCATAGTCACTGTCACTGATTGTTTCGTATGGATACGCAAAATATCCAAAATCAACCAGATATGCTACTGCCTGTTCGTAGTCTTTTTTGGTATAGTCGGTTTCTAAAATACGTTGTTCTTTAATATAAAAACCTTGATAATTTTCCATTGCACATTTGGATGCATATGTTTTGAATAATTTATGTGCATACTGATAATCTTCTGATAAAATCGGTATTCGATATAATTCCAGTTCCTCATTAATCAGATATTTTTGCATTTTCCTTTTGAATTCATTATAAAGCAAGTTATCTTCTCTTTTTTTATTAGTACAATGTACGTTACATTTTACATATTGCTTCAATCTTTCCACACCTCATTCAGATATTTTAATGCATATTTTCCCAATGCCGGCATATCCTTATAGACTTCTTTTATTGCATCTTTCATTTCTGCTTTAGTTAGAGTTTGATAAGCATATCTATACTTAATCTGATCTCTCCATCTTTTTGTTATAGTCTTATGCAACTTCTTACCAACCGGAACTGCCATCATTTCCGATTGCTTCAAGACTTTCTTCGCCTTTTTATTACTAAACATCTTCCCTGTTTTCAAAAACCGCTTCTCAATCACATGATGTACTTCTACATTTTTCGTCCCCTTAAACACCTTCTTCAATTTCCCATATGTACCAACTGTCAAATACTTAGCAGTCTTAAAATGCTTTGCTTTATCAGCAACTTTAATTAACTTACGAGCACCTTTCGTTCCTTTTGCAGCCTTAACTATTTTACCACCTTTCGCCACATAAGAACCTGGGGCAAATGGGACAAAGACAGATGCAACATCCCATGCCAAAAAGCCAAGATTTAACCAGCTTGGATTCGACACCATACCTTTCAGACTTACTGCAATACTTGCTGCATCTACAAGAGTTTCCACAATATTACCCGATGCATCTCCAAACATAACCGGATTATTCACCGCATAGGTAAACAGATTTGGATACGCAATGGAAATATACTGGTCTGCGCTTAACATTCTTCCCACCTGGGGATCGTAATACCTGCTTAACAAGTAGTAGAACCCTGTTTCCACATCAAAATAATAACTGCGGTATCTGAATGGATTGATTCTCGCCAATGCTTCGTTACCGGTAACAGATACGTTTTTTTCCATTTACCGTTTTTACAATCCTGTTTCCATCATAATCATATCCATAACTTGCTTCTAGTTCCTTTCCATAAAGGTTGCTAAGTCGTCTTCCAAATGTCCATTCCAACTGCATTCCGTCACGATAGGAGAGTGGATTGCCAATTTCATCGTAAATTATATTCTGCCCATCGTATTCCGTCAAGAGATCGTTCCATTGGTTTGTATATCCTTCCATTCCGTTATATTACTTTGTTCATATTGAAAGTCCATCTGCCAGCTTTCAATTTCCTGTTGAGCTGTATTGTGAATTTCCAGTTCTAAAATACATCCTGTATTCCACCTGCTTTGTATGTATGGAGTAACGGAATACGTATCTTCTTTTACTTCCTTTAGTATTCCTAACCGTTCATAATAATCTGGAATAGCTGGTGTTTCTTCATAACTGCTGATTACACCAAAGCTTACGGACTGTCCTGGTTGAATATCCTGGTTATAGCCGGCATTTTTTATACGGTACGTTTCGTCTTCCCTTGCTGTAATGGAAGCGTTCCAGATCTGCTCATACTGATCTTCTGATTCATACTCAATCATCCAGTTTTTTATGGTTTTATCTCCAGTATTGGTTATGGTAATTTCGGCTTTATAATGTTTCTCCCATTTCACCCTCCCGTATTTGATTTATAATCGATAAGCTGAACCATTTCTCGAAATTTCTCGGTATATTCCATGCTATTTTACTGGTACAGGAGAAGAAAAAAATTCGCTATAATAACACTAGTAGAAAAAGGTAATGTAAAGGAGACCAGCTATGAAGCAACAGTTAGAAGAAATAGAACAAGTAATTGAAAAAGGTCCATACAAACCAACCTGGGCATCCTTATCCAGATGGAGAGTCCCACAGTGGTTTCAGGAGAAAAAGTTTGGAATTTTCATACACTGGGGAGTGTATAGTGTGCCAGCTTATGACAATGAGTGGTATTCAAGAAACATGTATATAGAAGGGATGAAGCCTTATGAGCATCATATCAAGACATATGGTCCTCAAAAAGAGTTTGGCTACAAGGATTTCATTCCTATGTTTCAGGCAAAACAGTTTCATCCTGATGAGTGGGCGAAGATTTTCAAAGAATCAGGAGCACAATACGTCTTCCCAGTAGCAGAACACCATGATGGATTTCAAATGTATAAGAGTAGCATTTCTAAGTGGAATGCCTATGAAATGGGGCCAAAGAGAGATATTTTAGGTGAACTGAAAGCAGCACTTGAAAAAGAAGGACTTGTGTTCTGTACCTCCTCTCATCGTGCCGAGCACTGGTTTTTTATGTCACACGGGAAGAAATTTGATAGTGATATAAAAGAACCGCTAAAGCGTGGAGACTTTTACTGGCCAGCCATGCCAGAAGCCGAGCTTCACGATATACAAAGTAAACCATATCCCTCCGAAGAATATTTACAGGACTGGTTAATCAGAACATGTGAAATAATTGATAACTATCAGCCACGGCTTTTGTATTTTGACTGGTGGATTCAGCATGAAGCATTTAAACCATACTTGTTAAAACTAGCAGCTTATTATTACAATCGTGGAGAAGAATGGGGAACGCCAGTGGCACTTTGTTACAAACACGATGCTATGATGTTTGGCAGTGCCATCGTGGAAGTAGAACGTGGAGGTTTTGCAGATGTGAAACCATATGCATGGCAGACAGACACTGCAGTTGCAAGAAATTCATGGTGTTATGCAGATTCGCTTGACTATAAGAGCAGCAAAGAAATTATTTGGCAGCTCATTGATGTGGTTAGTAAAAATGGAAATCTTCTATTAAATATAGGACCAAAAGCAGACGGTACAATCCCAGAAGGAGACCAGTTGATACTGAAAGAGATTGGCGATTGGCTTAAGATAAATGGAGAAGCAATTTACAATTCTAAGGTATGGAGAAAATCCAAGGAAGGGCCAACTAAGACAGAAGAGGGACAGTTTATGGATGGAAAACCACCTGTATACACAAAAGAGGATTTTCGATTTACCGTAGCAAATGGCTGTATTTATGCATTTGCAATGGAGTATCCAGAGGATGGAGAGGTAAACATAAAGTCTCTCAAAAAATCTGATAATCAAGACCTTCCAGAATTTTATGGCTTAATCAAACAGGTTTCTGTACTTGGTTATGAGGAACAACCACAATTTGAAGTGTTAGAAGATGGTTTACATATTAGAACAAAATCTGTTAAGAGTGAGTATCCAGTTGTTTTTAAAATAGAAGTGATATAGGAGGAAAAATAATGGCAGAGAGAGTTTGGAATCATAACAAAATTGCTTTTGGAGGAGATTATAATCCAGAACAGTGGAGTGAGGATGTATGGGAAGAAGATATGCGGCTGTTTAAGCTTGCTCATATTGATACGGTCACTCTTAATGTATTTTCCTGGGCAAATTTACAGCCAGATGAAGAAACGTACAATTTTGAAAAATTAGACAAGATTATGAATATGGTTCGTGATAATGGGCTAAAGGTTTGTCTTGCAACCTCGACTGGAGCCCATCCTGCTTGGATGGCAAAGAAATATCCAGAAATACTACGAACTGAATTTAATGGCATGAAACGAAAATTTGGAGGACGTCATAATAGCTGTCCGAACAGTCTGGTGTATCAGAAATATGCCACAAGACTAGCAGAAAAATTAGCAGAACGATACCAGAATTATGACAATATTATAGGCTGGCATGTATCCAATGAATTTGGACAAGAGTGTTACTGTGAAAATTGCGAGAAGGCATTTCGTGTCTGGCTAAAGAAAAAATATCATACAATCGAAGAAGTGAATCGAGTATGGAACACATCTTTCTGGGGACATACATTCTACGATTGGGATGAAATTGTACTGCCCAACTTATTAAGTGAACATTTTGAAGCAGAACGAAGCATGTTCCAAGGTATTTCCCTTGATTACAAACGATTTAACTCAGACAGCATGTTAAATTGTTACCGTATGGAATACGATGCAATCAAGAAGATTACACCGAATATCCCAGTTACCACGAATTTGATGGGATTTTACAGACCATTAGACTATCAGAAATGGGCAAAATATTTAGATTTCGCATCATGGGATAATTATCCTTCTTACAACGATTCTGTTGCTCAGAATGCAATGAACCATGATTTGATTCGTGGATTAAAGAGTGGTAAACCATTTATTCTAATGGAACAGACTCCAAGTGTTACAAACTGGCAGCCATATAATGCACTGAAGCGTCCAGGAGTGTTAAGACTTCAAAGTTATCAGGCAGTTGCTCATGGCTCAGATTCTATTATGTTCTTCCAGATGCGAAGAAGCATTGGAGCTTGTGAAAAATACCATAGTGCCGTAATCGATCATTGTGGACATGAGAATACTAGGGTATTCAAAGAAGTAACTCAGATTGGAGAAGAACTTGAACGCATTGGAGATTGTATTCTTGGAGCGAGAGAAGAAGCGAAAGTAGCTATCGTATTTGATTGGGATAATTGGTGGGGAATTGAGTTATCCGCTGGTCCAACGGTAGAAATGAAATACCGAGACGAAGTAACTCGTTATTACACTGCACTGCATGAACAGAATATTGCCACAGACATTATTAGTGTCGAAGAGGATTTGACTAAGTATGATGTAGTAATCGCACCTATTTTGTATATGACAAAAGGAAATTATGATGAAAAAATCCGTACTTATGTAAAGAATGGAGGAACCTTTGTTACTACCTTCTTTAGCGGATACGTCAATGAAAATGATTTGGTGATTACAGGTGGTTATCCAGGAAAACTTAGAGATATCTTAGGAATCTGGGTAGAGGAATCCGATGCACTTCCACCAGAATTCTATAATCATTTTGATTTTGAAAGAAAAGAGCATAGATGTGAGCTGCTATGCGATTTAATGCATTTGGAAGGAGCGGAATCCTTGGCAGAGTATAAAGAAGACTTCTATAAGGGAATGCCAGTTATTACGAAGAATTCTTATGGTTCGGGATATGCTTATTATGTAGGAACCCGTTCGGATGAGAGTTTTTATCATGATTTTATAAAGAGACTCTGCCTGGAAAAGCAGATTAAGCCGGAAGCGGATGTGCCAGAAGGAATAGAAGCGGTAAGTCGAAAAACAGAAGAACACTGCTATTTATTCTTGCTGAATCATACAGAAGTTGAAAAAAAAGTCACAATAGAGAAAGATTGCATCGAGATTCTTACTGGAATGGAGTATAATAAGAACGATGCTATCAGCTTAGAGAAAAAGGGGGTAGCAATTTTACAGATATAAGAGGGGATGCGTTTGTTACAGAAGCTAAGAAGATGTATACGAAATATAAAGATACGGGAAAAAATGCTGCTGATTTATTTTATCGGCGGAATTTTGCCCATGTTGTGTGTCATTTTATATAATAATCATGCTACAAAGAAAATGCTGATACAGCAGACCATGGAGTCGGAAGCAGCAGAATTATCGCTTATGAAAGATGCTATGTATGAAAATATTCGTGTCATTTCAGATGTATCAAAACGTCTTTATTTTGATAAAAAGATAGAAAAAATTGCATTTACAAAATACAAAAATTATGAAGAACTTTTAGACGACTACAATAGCTATAATAAGATTACAGATTGCCTGAAAGCTTATTATCAGGAGATTGCTTTTATTAAGATCTATCTGGATAATCCAACTATATCTAATACGGCAAATTTCATATACGCAGAAGCCTCTACGAAACAGGAGTATTGGTATAAGAAAACCATAGAGGCGAAAGGAAACGTGTACTGGTCATATGTCAATGATACTTTAACCAAGAAAAAGTCCCTTAGGCTGTCTCGTGTATTATATACTCAGGATATGCGGCAAGTTGGTGTGCTCTCGATTGTAATGCAGAATAAGAGAACGGAATTACCGATTGCAAACAGGAAAACAAAAACCCTTTTGTTATATAATAACAATGAAATTGTACATAGTAATTTTAAGGAACAGAATTATTATCAAATTATTGATATTATAAAAGATCGTTCGGAAAAGGTTTACTATGGGAAGGCCATATACAAAGGACAGGAATGTTTTCTTGTCCTTGTTCGGGTTCAGCCAGATTACTCAGAGAATTATTTTACTCTCGCCAGTATTGGGCCTTATGAACAGATTACCAAGGATGTGAATCGAACAAGTATGGCAGAATGTTTGCCGTTTCTAATCTGTATTGTCATAGCAGGATGTTGTATCGCGGCATTTTCGTATCATTTCAGCAGACAGATTAATCAGTTCCAGGAAACAATGCATGAGGCGGCAATTGGTAACTTTAATACTGTGCTTCACCTAGAGGGAAAAGATGAACTTTCTATGCTCTATGAAGATTTGAATATTATGATTGAGGATATTAAACATCTGATGGATGAAGTAGTCGCAGAGCAGGTACAGAAAGAAAAGTTAAATGCCAGACAGAAAGAGGTCGAATTTAAGATGCTTGCTAGTCAGATTAATCCGCATTTTCTTTATAATACTTTGGAGACCATTCGTATGAAAGCTATTGTGAATAAGCAGTCAGAGATTGCAGAGTTAGCGAAAATGCTGGCTAAGATTATGCGAAGAAATATTCAGGTTGGGGAACAGCTGGTGACGTTGGAATCAGAATTAAAGCTGGTGGAGTATTATCTGAAAATTCAGTTTTATCGTTTTGGTGATCGAATACAGTCTGAGATTATCGTAGATGAGGATGTAGACATAGACTGCTTAATTATGCCATTGATTATCCAGCCACTTGTGGAAAATGCATTTGTTCATGGATTGGAATCTATGGATACGGAAGGAAAACTGCTTATTCATGTCAGTTGTGATTCGGATATGATAATTACTGTTGAGGATAATGGTAGTGGAATATCGCCAGATAAGCTGTTGGAAATTATGAAAAATCTAAATGATTTTGAAACATTAGACCGAACCCACATCGGAATAAGCAATGTAAATCAGCGAATAAAGCTTCAGTATGGTGAGGATTTTGGACTGACAATTGCTAGTAAAGAGGGAGAGGGAACAAAGGTTACATTAAAAATTCCAAAAGTGAAATAAAGCGGAATCAAATTAATAGGGTAAATTGTATCAAGATTTTGGTGTAGTCATATTTCACTTTTAATTCTATAATTTTAACAAGAGAAACAGGAGAGGAGCGATAAGAAGATGGAGGAAGCAAAGTCAAAAAAGGTTACGGGTGCGTTACTAGTAGCCGTTCGAATTGTTACCATATTACTTGTGGTATGTTTGTTCGTACCTGGATTGAATCCTTCAAAAATATCAGGGTTAATCAATAAGAATTTATCCCTGTTTACGTCAGGTTTGTTTTATAATCAGTTAACGAATAATTTTGGACGATGTATCAACAAAGGATGGGTACAGGAATCTACCTTGCATATTGTATTTGTATCCAGTTTGGTTATGATAATTGGTATTGCAATTTGTGCAGCAGGTGGATGTATGTCACTTGGAGAAAGAAAGTTAAGAAAGTTAGGTTCTTATTTTTCCACGTTAGGAGCGTTAATAGCAGGAGTAAGCTTTATTGGTATTTATGTTGCTTACACGCAGTTACAGAATACAGGTAATCTGAAAAAAGTTGCACCAGTTTTACCAAACGGATTTACAATACTTCTTATTTTAGTTATAATTATGCTGATTTTATCCGTGATGGAACTTATTATTCTGCCAAAACCTAATCAGGATGATAAGTACGAGATGCTTCCAAAATATCAGCTTTTCTTATTGTTATTACCATTTATTTCGTTATGTTTTGTATTCAGTTATCTTCCTTTAGCCGGATGGCGTTTTGCGTTCTTCCAATATAAAGCAGGAGATACACTTACAATGGATAAGTTTGTAGGATTTAAATGGTTTGCATATCTATTTAAAAATGCTGCAACTCGTCGAGATATTGTTCGAGTAATCCGTAACACTTTGGCAATGAGTTTCTTAAACATTGCAATGTTATGGGTGCCTATGACATTTGCTATTTTCTTGACAGAAATCAAAAGTAACAGATTCCGAAGATTTGTACAGATTTTTACCACTATACCAAACTTTATCAGCTGGGTACTGGTTTATGCGGTAGCCTTTGCTATCTTTTCTACAGACGGATTTTTAAGTACTACTTTAGTAGATGCAGGTATTATGTCAGAAGGAAAAAACTTCTTACTTGGAAGTAACCATGTCTGGTTAAAGATGTTTGGCTGGGGAATGTGGAAGTCACTTGGATGGAATGCAATTATTTACATAGCAGCCATATCTGGTATTGACCAGCAGCTCTATGAAGCAGCAACTGTAGATGGTGCGGGACGATTCCAGCGAATGTGGAATATTACAGTTCCAAGTCTGATGCCTACGTTCTGCGTACTTTTATTATTAGCAGTAGCAGGTATCTTAAATAATGGTTTGGAGCAGTACTTAGTATTCCAGAACGCTGACAATGCACAATACATCAATGTACTTGATTTATATGTTTATAAATTAGGTATTGGAAAAGGTATCATCCCACTGTCAACAGTAGTTGGTATGGCAAAATCAATTATCAGTGTTGTTCTGTTATTTGTAGCCAATAAAATATCAAAAGCAGTTCGTGGTGAAAGTATTGTATAAGGAGGGATAAGCATATGGAGGCAACAGAAACAAAGAAGAAAAAATACAAGCCTAAGAAAAGGCAGTATCGTTTAAAACCAGGAGATTATGTATTTAATATTATCAATTACACTGTGTTTTTCATTTTTACACTAATATGCATATTCCCGTTCTATTATTTGTTTATCAATACAATTAGTGACAATGATTTAGTTCGTATTGGTGCAATTAAATTCTTCCCACAGGGGATACATTTTAAGAATTATATGGCACTGAAAAATGTAAGTGCGCTAGGTACTTCCATTATTGTTTCATTAGCGAGAACTGTAATAGGAACAGCACTAATGGTTATGGCTTCTGGTTTAACAGGATATCTGGTTACACAGAAGGAAATGTGGAAGAGAAGCTTCTGGTATCGATTTATCGTAATTACCATGTATTTTAATGCAGGCTTAATTCCATGGTTCTTAACAATGAGTATGTTA
>CALFNR010000074.1:0-1456 GCA_937903005.1 uncultured Lachnoclostridium sp.
GCACACTTCCTTATATACTAATCATTAATTCAGAATAGACATGATAGATAGATTTGATTTTAAATTTGAATCCCGATATATTGGATTATGGTACCTGCCTGGTAATCCAAATAAGAAGTATTCAGGAACTCTATTCCTTGAAAAGCAAAACATTTACATTGAATTATACTTTCAAGGAGAAGATATAGAACATTCCGAGCAATTGGACGAGTTGTATGGTTTGACATATTCTAAACAAAACGACAAAGAATATCCTGAGAATATCGCTTTACAAGGTTTAATTGGAATAAAGTACCACAACTTTGGTGGAGGCTTAAAGTTTTACAAATATGAAGTTAAAAAGTTGTTTATTTTTGATGAAGCTTTGTCTTTTGAAGGCATAAAAGCCATTGGTTTTAAATCTTCTATTTTAGACCAATGGGCAGCTAATATAATGGAAACTGGATTCAAAGAATTCGAAAATGAAATAAACGATCCAAAATTAAACATCATTTATTATTATCCACCACAGCCATATACATTGCTCAAATCAGAAGATGTCAATATAGATATTTACTTCTGTTTCCGCCGTACAGTTGGCGGTATTAGTCAAGGCGTTACCCAACAAGCATATTTACGTTTACACCTTCGTAAAAATCAATCCTTTAATGAAAGTCTAGAGACTATGCAAAAATATTGTTTTTTACTGTTTCTATTAACAAATAGAACATTTATGCCAGAAAACATCACTTGTTATAGCAAAGGAAAATTCGTTTACAAAGTAAATGAGAAGTATGCTTATCGATATATAGATATTCCTGCAGCAACAACTCCTCAGACTGAATTAACGGACTTTACGCACGAAGAAATATTAGCAATTTTTAGTGCATGGAACGAATTATACAACAAGTATCGTGATGCTATTAATGCTTATTATGAAACTTCATTAAACTGGTACTCTTCACCTACATCACAAATAAGAAACTATATTTCTTTTATTGACTCTATAACAAAAGAGTTTAAGGGAGAAAATGGTAATATTCCCCTAAAAAGTAAGCGAGCAAAAAGAGTTCAAGAAATCTTAGAAAAGGTAGAGAGTGTACTTGACAAAAGAGATATGACAGACTTAAAGAATAGGCTTCTTCATACTACAGGAAAGGAACTTGATTCGCGTTTTTGCAAATTGTTAGACAACCTTCATGGGCTACTACCCGATGAAATTAACAAGGATTTTGCAACTAAAGCCGTAAAAACCAGAAACAACATTACTCACCCGAATTCCAATGATGAGAATTCTTTTGATAAAAACCAATATGAAGAAGTTGCTTATAAATTAACTAAAGTCATTCGTACTTTTATGCTAAAAGAAATAGGTGTTAAGGATAACATCATCAAAGACATCATAACATTCTAACAAGAAGAGGTAGTGTAATTTGAACTGTGTCAAGGTTTATATCCTTATATTTTTACCTCAGTT
>CALFNR010000075.1:0-4835 GCA_937903005.1 uncultured Lachnoclostridium sp.
GCCGGAGTTGTGAATGAGTTCATTCACATACCCCAACATTTATTATAGAGCCGTATATTCTAACGGACGAAAGTTCCATAACCAAACAAGAACAAATGTTTGTAATTCCATTTCATGTATGCTATACTGTCACTATGGTTATCCTATAAAAATAGGAAAGTACGGAACAATACTTCATGGTGGAGGTACAAACATGGATCAATTCAAACTTGTCTCAGAATACGCACCAACAGGTGACCAGCCCGAGGCAATCAAAGAACTAGTCGCTGGCTTCAAAGAAGGAGACCAGTTTCAGACATTGTTAGGTGTAACAGGCTCAGGAAAGACATTTACCATGGCAAATGTAATCCAGGCACTGAACAAGCCAACATTAATTATCGCCCACAACAAGACTTTAGCTGCGCAGTTATATGGGGAATTCAAGGAATTCTTTCCCGAAAATGCTGTTGAATATTTCGTCAGTTACTATGATTACTATCAGCCAGAAGCATACGTGGCTTCAACGGATACTTATATAGAAAAAGATTCTTCTATTAATGAAGAGATTGATAAATTAAGACACTCTGCAACGGCGGCATTGATGGAACGAAAAGATGTCATTATCATTGCCAGTGTGTCCTGTATTTATGGTTTAGGTAGTCCAGAATATTACCAGAACATGACCATTTCCCTTCGTCCAGGGATGGAGAAGGATAGAGAAGAGCTGATTCATAAGCTAATTGAGATACAGTATCATCGTAATGATATGGACTTCAAGCGTGGAACGTTCCGTGTTCGTGGCGATGTGGTGGAAATCTTTATGAGTAATGCTTCCGAGACAGCGGTTCGAGTAGAATTCTTTGGAGATGAAATTGACAGGATCTCTGAGGTAAATGTATTGACTGGCGATGTTGTATGCGACTTAGAACATGCCCACATTTATCCTGCCAGCCACTACGTTGTAGAGCCAGAGTACATGAATACGGCGATAAAAAATATTGAAGAAGAATTAGAAGAACAGGTGAAGTTCTTTAAAAGTGAAGATAAATTATTAGAGGCTCAGCGTATTGCCGAGAGAACTAATTTCGATATTGAGATGCTCCGTGAAACAGGTTTCTGCTCTGGCGTTGAGAACTATTCCAGACATCTAAGTGGTTTAGAAGCGGGAGTGCCACCGTTTACACTAATCGATTTCTTCCCAGATGATTTTCTGATTATTGTAGACGAGTCTCACATCACCATTCCACAGGTACGTGGTATGTATGCCGGTGACCGTGCAAGAAAAATGAATCTGGTTAATTACGGATTCCGTCTGCCATCTGCTTTGGACAACCGTCCTTTGAATTTTGAAGAATTTGAGAGCAAGATTGACCAGATGCTCTTCGTATCGGCAACACCTAACGTTTACGAATCAGAACATGAGTTGAAACGTGTAGAACAGATTATTCGTCCGACTGGATTACTTGATCCAATCGTGGATGTAAGACCAGTTAAGGGACAAGTTGACGACTTGGTATCGGAAGTCAATAAAGAAATTGAGAAGAAGAACAAAGTACTGGTAACGACTTTGACAAAACGTATGGCGGAAGATTTGACCGACTATATGCGTGAGGTAGGTATCAGGGTAAAATATCTGCACTCAGATATTGATACGTTAGAGCGTTCGGAGATTATTCGTGATATGCGTCTTGATGTATTTGACGTATTAGTTGGAATTAACTTACTACGAGAAGGTCTGGATATTCCAGAAATTACGCTGGTTGCAATCTTAGATGCAGATAAGGAAGGATTCCTGCGTTCGGAAACGTCACTAATTCAGACTATTGGACGTGCGGCCCGTAATGCAGACGGACATGTAATTATGTATGCGGATAAGATAACAGACTCCATGGAGAAGGCACTTTCCGAAACTAGCCGTCGTCGTGAAATTCAGCAACGATATAATGAGGAGCATGGAATTACGCCAACTACCATTAAAAAGGCAGTACGTGAGTTGATTAGCATTTCCAAGAAGGTGGATACAAGGTCTATTGACATGAAGAAAGACCCAGAATCCATGAGTAAGAAGGAATTAGAGAAGATGGTACAGGAGATTACCAAGAAGATGCACACAGCCGCAGCGGAACTGAACTTCGAGCTGGCAGCAGAGCTGCGTGATCAGATGATTGAGATAAAGAAGCACTTAAATGAACTGTAATTAACATAGACAGATGTGAAACAGTGGCAAAGAAAGGACAAGAAAGATGGCTGAGAAGCGAAAATACATTACCATTCGAGGAGCGAAGGAACATAATTTAAAAAATGTAAGTTTGAAGATACCTAGAGATGAATTTGTTGTATTAACTGGACTTAGTGGTTCGGGAAAATCTTCATTAGCATTTGATACGATTTATGCGGAAGGACAGAGACGTTACATGGAGTCTTTATCGTCTTATGCGAGACAGTTCTTAGGGCAGATGGAGAAACCAAATGTGGAGAGTATTGAAGGACTTCCACCGGCGATTTCTATTGATCAGAAATCAACGAACCGTAACCCTCGTTCTACTGTTGGAACGGTAACGGAAATCTATGATTATTTCCGATTATTATATGCCAGAGTTGGTGTACCTCATTGTCCGAAATGTGGGAAAGAGATTAAGAAACAGACGGTTGATCAGATTGTAGATGAAATTATGAAACTGCCTGAGCGCACTAAGATTCAATTGTTGGCACCAGTGGTTCGCGGGCGTAAAGGACAACATGTTAAATTGTTTGAACAGATGAAAAAGAGCGGCTATGTGCGTATCCGTGTAGACGGCAATATGTATGAGCTTTCTGAGACCATTGAGTTAGATAAGAATAAAAAACATAATATCGAAGTAGTGGTAGACCGTCTTGTTGTAAAGGAAGGTATTCAGCAGCGACTTACCGATTCTATTGAAAATGTGATTAAAATTGCAGAGGGGCTTATGATTGTTGATGTGGTTGGTGGTGAACCAATTAACTTCAGCATGAGTTTCTCCTGTCCAGACTGTGGAATCAGCATTGATGAAATTGAGCCAAGAAGTTTCTCTTTCAACAATCCATTCGGAGCTTGTCCAGACTGTTCCGGTATTGGTTTTAAAATGGAATTTGATGAAGATTTATTGATTCCTGATAAATCTATGAGCATCGCCGAGGGTGCAATTGCAGTAATGGGATGGCAATCCGTTACAGATAAGGGGAGTTATGCCCGCTGTACATTAGATGCAGTAGCAAAAGAGTTCAAATTTGATCTGAATACACCATTCAAAGATTATCCTCAAGAGATTCAAGACATTATCTATTATGGTGTACCAGATGGCAGACGTGTAAAGGTATATTATAAAGGACAGCGTGGAGAAGGCGTGTATGATGTTCTTTGGGATGGTCTGATTCGAAATGTAGAACGTCGTTATCGTGAGACGGGTTCTGAAACATCCAAAGCAGAATACGAAACATTTATGAGAATTACACCTTGTAAGGGCTGTGGTGGAAAACGTTTGAAGAAGGAATCCTTAGCTGTAACAGTCGGAGATAAGAACATTGCAGAGGTAACAGAATATCCAATCGCAGATTTACAGGCGTTTTTACAGGATTTACAGCTTACTTCGATGCAAGCTAAAATCGGTGACATGGTGTTAAAAGAAATTCGTGCAAGAGTTGGTTTCTTAGTAGATGTTGGTTTAGATTACCTTACACTTGCCAGAGCGACTGGAACCTTATCAGGTGGAGAAGCGCAGCGTATTCGTCTTGCAACGCAGATTGGTTCCGGACTTGTAGGTGTGGCATATATCCTAGATGAGCCAAGTATCGGACTTCATCAGCGAGACAATGATAAGCTGTTAAAGACTTTGTATCACCTACGTGACCTTGGGAATACACTAATTGTCGTAGAACATGACGAAGACACTATGTTTGCCGCAGATTATATTGTAGACGTTGGACCTAAAGCAGGAGAGCATGGCGGTGAAATTGTCGCAACTGGTACAGTAGAAGAGATTATGGCGAATCCTAATTCTATTACTGGGAAATACCTAAGCGGAGAGATTCACATTCCGATTCCAAAAGAACGAAAAAAACCAACTGGTTTCTTAAAGATAAAAGGTGCTTCTGAAAATAACTTAAAAAATGTAAACGTTGATATACCTCTTGGAATCTTCACTTGTGTAACAGGTGTATCTGGATCTGGTAAGAGTTCTTTGATTAATGAGGTTCTTTACAAAACATTAGCAAGAGAACTAAACCGTGCCAGATGTATTCCTGGAAAATATAAAGAGATTCTTGGTCTTGAGCAACTAGATAAGGTTATCAACATCGATCAGTCCCCAATCGGAAGAACCCCACGTTCGAATCCAGCAACCTATACAGGAATGTTCGATATGATTCGTGATTTATTTGCTTCCACATCAGATGCAAAAGCAAAAGGTTATGCAAAAGGAAGATTCAGCTTTAACGTAAAAGGTGGCCGTTGTGAAGCTTGTAGTGGAGATGGTATCTTAAAAATTGAGATGAACTTCCTGCCAGATGTATATGTGCCTTGCGAAGTATGTGGCGGAAAGCGTTACAACAGAGAAACATTAGATGTGAAATATAAAGGCAAAAGCATTTATGATGTCTTGAATATGACGGTAGAAGAAGCATTAAAATTCTTTGAAAATGTTCCTTCTATAAAAAGAAAGGTTCAGACTTTATATGATGTAGGATTATCTTATATACGGCTAGGTCAGCCATCTAACACCTTATCAGGTGGCGAGGCACAGCGTATCAAACTGGCTACCGAATTAAGTAAACGTAGTACAGGCAAGACCATCTACATCTTAGATGAGCCAACTACAGGACTTCATTTTGCAGACGTA
>CALFNR010000076.1:0-17564 GCA_937903005.1 uncultured Lachnoclostridium sp.
CGGTAAAGGAATTGAACCGCCAAGAGCGCGAGGATACTATTGATCGGCTGCCAAGTCAGAGCTTGAGGAGTCGGTTTGAAGGAAGATCGCCGTATTGCAAGCTGGGAAAAGCCTCTGATGAGGTCGGTATTTTCGATTATGGTCTCTCAAAGGAAGGATTTGGAATCGTTCTCGCGGCGTGGCTGCATCCTGAGAACGGCAAACCAACATTCCGCAGAACACCGGCAAGACAGAACGGTAACGGTTTATACATCGCAAAGGGAGGAATTCAGTTTTATTTTACCGATGACATCTTTATGACACGAGGATTTTCAAGATTCCTCGCAGGTATTGAGGAGGTTTAACAATGAAACGATACATGATTTGGGATTCTGATGCGGTTGACGAGGAATTCGTCAAGAATGAACGAGAGGAAATGGAGTCTGTGTATCCGAATCAGAGTGATGATTGGTGGTGGGGCTTTGCTGAGGAAACCAATCAGGAATATCTGAATTGCGAAAAAATGAATCTACGTAATATTGGATTCTCGAAGGAAATTATTATCTTTGCTGAAGTGGATTTGTGGTACTGTAGAACGTTAATATGTAGTAACACCGGTACACGAAAAGTGTCCGAGATTTTGAGCAGCGATGGATACCTGAGAGGACAATCCAATATCAAATATTGGGTAGATGCTTATGGTAATCTGCGTGCTGAGGAATCCCACCATGATGGTACGAATACATACTTGTTCCGTGTGTTCAAGGATTTCGTTTCGGAGGAAACCGAAGAGTTTGTGTTAGACAAAGCTACACGCGGAACATTGACCAAGGATGACATCACACGATATACACACCGTATCGGTAAGGAAATCGCTGATGTATATGGCTGGAAAGTGAGGAAAAATAAGAATGAGGATTGATGAAGCATTCCTGAGTGAGGAACGGATCATAACGCCACGCGGAAGTTTCCGCATTGCGAATATTTCTGAGGATTGCATGAAGGAAATGGGTTATGGTTATTATTTCGACACGGATGACGGACAGTTTGTCATCGTGGGGAATGGTAAACGAGCTTTCGCTATTCGGAAGGAAGTGAAGAATTGATATGAAAAATGTATATCGCATGCTTATGGAGTTGTTGAAGGAATCAACATCTTTAGCAATTATGCAGCTACACAATACATATTGCGAAAAGAATCGTTATGATGATTACATCTACTTCACAGATGATGTCGAGGAAATGATTCGTTTACAGCCTCCGAGATCTATATTGAGAAAGGTCGGACACAAGGATTTCGATTTTCATGACCGATTCTTCTGGGAAGAGTTCGGTAAATACGTCTCGTTTGATGACATCAACGACGGTGAACAGGTATATTTCGACGATATTGTGAAATATATCCTCGACAACGATGATGATTTAGGGGACGCAGGAATCAGAGATATTCTGGAATATGATGGTCTGATTCACAGCGATTCCGAGGATATTACCGTAGAAGGACACAGTGGTACATGGTACGTTATCAACGAAACGGAAGTCAATGATGAGAAGTTCTTCCTGCTGGAGCATGAGGAATACGGTGATACAGTGGCAGCCGTGGCAGTCAATGAACAAGGCGAGTTAGTTGCTGAGGATCTGTGTAACGGCTTTGCAGAAGATTTCAAGGAAGCTGTACAGGAATATTTTGAAGAAAAGGAGACAGAACGATGAAAGGATTTAAAGGATTTCACAAAGGTATGATCTGCCGTGGCAAGCAGTACGCAGAAAACACCGTGTTCGAGGAACCGGAAGCAAACATCTGCGAGAATGGAATGCATTTCTGAGAGAATCCGTTTGATGTACTGGATTATTACGGATTTGTAGCTGATAATGGTGAATTGAATGAATTTGCGACAGTAGAAGCTTTGGACGAAGTAAAGACAGACGATGAGAAGAAGTATTGCACAACAAAATTAAAGATTGGTGCGAAGTTATCATTTGCTGGATTTATTAAGGCTTGTGTTGATTTTGTGATTGAAAAGACTGCGGCAACACAAACGATTGATGATGTTGCCGCGACAGGAAATTACTCCACGGTTGACAGCTCAGGGAAGGATTGCGTTATCTGTTGTGCAGGAGCAGACTCTTGCGTAAAAGCAAAACGCGGAAGTTGGATTACGTTATCCGAATGGAAATATGACGAGGAAAAAGCAAGACGGGTTCCGGTATGCGTAAAAACAGAGTTTGTTGACGGGGAACGTATCAAGGAAGATACATATTATATACTCAAAAACGGAGAGTTTCAGGAGGTGAAATGATACATCATGAGTGGTAGCTGCAAAAAGTACACATACGGTGAACATACCGTAAACATCAGCCGAGGAAATCAGAAGATGGGTGAGATTCATTCCGTTTCGTTACCTCGGCTGATTACTTGCCCAGCGAACATTCCTTGCGCAAAGGATTGCTACATGAGACGGCTCTCTGCGAGACCGTCCGTCAAAAACACATACGATGAAAACTACCAAACGTGGAAGGAACTTCCTGAATGGTATTGGTTTTCGATTATTGCAGATTGCAAAGCGCGACAATACTTTCGTTGGCATGTTTGCGGAGATATACCAAGCGAACAATATCTATTTGGCATGATCCACGTGGCGAAGGAAACGCCAAATTGTACCCACCTGTGTTTTACGAAACAGTACCAGATTGTCAACAATATTTTGGATGACATTATGGAAGACGAAGGATTACCGAGTAACTTGATTCTGGTATTCTCTCGTTGGGGGACATACCCTTGCGACAACAAATACAATCTTCCAGAAGCATGGGTTGCACTGGATACGATGCCGGAATACGCCATTAAAAATGGCAGAGTTTGTATACATTCCTGTGAGGAATGCAATATGCAAAACAATGGCTGCTTCCAAATGAAACAGGGAGATGTCGTGATTCTGACTTCTAGCCAAAAAAAGGAACAGGATGTTTTAAAAGAACAGTTTGAAAGAAGAGGGAAATCATGAGAGAGATTATTTTCAATGACAACAATAAGGATCGCTTGCGTTGTGTTTTATCAGAAACACAGCGAAGTGCACGAACCAGAAAGATTATGTTGGAAGATATTCACCGGACCATCGAGGATATTGAAAATAAATATTCTTTGGTATCTGATACGGTACTGGAGGATTGTACATTCTGGTGCAATCCTCATGCTCAAAGATTTGCAAATGCATATCGTGGAATTCCTGAGAGCACACAGTTTAAACTGCGAAGAAAATATCATTCATGGCGAGTGGTCGAGATTCGTAGATGCCGGTGTACAGGAATTCGGATCAAAGCAGATCTGACACGGGATGCCAAGGAACGCATTCTAGAGATGTATGAAAGGTTCTGATACTGTGCCAAGATTGAGCAAACAAAACAAGCAACGGTTGGAAAATCATTATCTGAACCTGTGTAACCGGTTAAATAAAACCCAAAAAGATACACAAGATTACTGGTTGATTGTCGGAGAGTTGCAAGGGATTGAGTTTACAGTAAAGATAATGAACGGTGTCATCTATCAAGCACAAAACAACACGATAAAATGTGGATTTTAAGGAGGTTATCAGTATGTATATGAAGATGAAAATAACAAGGAATCAGCTCGCTGATTTGCCAGTAGATAAGATTGTAACTGCTGGCTACTGCGATTTGCAGTATCTTCTGTATAGCATTGATCCTGTTGCCTACAATGCAGGAATCAACGGATGGAATTACGATGTGTACGTCATCGAGGACGTTGGTATTTTGACAGGGTATCATGTTCCGAGAAAGTATCCAAAAGCTATGAAAACTGATGAATACGAACAAGAAGCATCCAAGATTGTAAACTCTTGGATGCCCGCACAGGATGCCATCAGAGAGTTGAATAAGTTGAGAAAAGCATTTGTTGCAGAGCAGTTACAGACTGATTATAAAGATGGAAGGAAGCGAGAAAGAAAATGAAACCGATGTTTAAGATTGGCGATATTGTAAGAATCACACAGGTATTGGAAGATGTCGTTGATAACGGTGTTGCTTATCCTGTCGGAACTGTTGGCGTAGTGTGCTGTATTGGTCTCGGCGGAGAGAACCGCAGTTACGGAGTGGTTTCTCTTAGGGAATGCGCACAATTTTCCAGAACAGGAATGAACCTGATTCTGAATTTAAAAGGCAGATATGGATTCCTGTATATGGAATCTGAGTTAAAAAAGGTGAGCTTGTACGACATGAAAGTGCAAGTAATACAGGATGAATAGATAGAACTGATTTAAAAGTAGAGGAGTGAATCAAATGTTTAAAGTTGGAGATTTTGTGAGAATCACGAAAATGTTGAAGGATGCTGTTGATAATAACATTGGCTATCCAGTTGAAACTGTTGGTGTGGTATGTGATTGTGATCGCAGTAGAGAGGAAATCAGCTACGAAGTAATTCCTCTGCATGAATGCTTGCGATTTTCTAGCAACCGAATGAGTTTGATACTTGACCTAAAAGGGAAAGATGGGTTCTGGTATGTGAAATCAGAACTGGAAAAGGTAAAATTGGATAAGATGCAGGTGATGTTAGTTCGGGGAGATGAAGAAAAAACATGTTTTGTATATGATAGGATTCATAATTGCAAGGTTTGGGACTTGAAGACTCACTAAAAGAAGAATAGGAGGAATTCAAATGAAGTTGAGCACTCAAATGCTCCGAGAAATTCTTTATTGCGCTATAGTCGCAGAACAAAAAAAGTATCGTGAATGGTTGTTGCATTTACCACCACAGGAAATTCTGTATCATACTCGTGAATACTCGATTCGAGAGGACATCATTGTAGCATTAGAGCAAAAAGAATTGACGGAAGCACAGGTAAAAGCATTGATGCAATCGTCTACACCTTTAGCCGACATTGTTCGTTATGTTTGGAACGTGGAAACAAACGAAATGGATGTCATCATGGACAGCATTGAGATTTTAGCGGATGATATTTTGAAGGAATGCAACAAGGAATAACGGAGGAATTGACTATGAGAAGAATCACATACAGAGAAGGCAATCGCGGCGCGACATATGTACGAATATCGAAAGCTCGTGCTCGTAAACTGCACGAGGAAGGAAAGGAAGTCACGATTCATCCGTGCAATCTTTCGCCGGAATCTTCGTGGGGCTATCCCCCGCATTTGAGTTGGGAACCTGAAAGAAATTTCGATGAACTTGTAAATAATTTTGAGTATTACAACTGTGCAAACTCGGAAACGGGACGTTATGCAGCATTTTATGCGAAACTTGAGGAGGAATAGAAAATGAGCGAAATCAGAGAATTTTTGAACAAGGTTAAGAAAGAATCATATACCGTGGAAGAATGGGACGATGCTTGCCGTATCAAGTTGGCACACAGTTACATTGAGAGCAAGTTTTGGATTCAGGTTCTTCCGTGTGGCGGTTCCGGTGCTGATGACTACAAACTACACGGCAACGGCGCGAAATTCGCGTACAGGGAAGCCCTTCGAGCAGCTAAAAGGCTACACATGGTGACAGACGAAACCCCCAAAAACAATTTTTTCCGCGTCAGAATTACCACAAATAAGGATGTGAAACGTCTTGAAGAATTGTGGAAGTATTTGACCGGCAAGCGGTTTAACGAGCGGATTTTGAATAATGGATGGTGGGAATAATCATGCAAAATGAAAAGCTGATCGCTATATTGGAACAAGTATTGGAAGGATATATATCAACCGAAGAAATAGAATCCGTAATTGCTGTTCTGCGGAAGGAACTCGCAGATAAAAACGCTAAATCGGAAGGGAAACAGGATTTGTATAAAGCAATGACTGCGGTGATTAAAAGTGCCAAGAAAAGAGAACCACATGACATCTCTTTGCATGGTGCAAGGATTGAAAAAGATGGAAACCAATATGTTAGCGATGGATGCATCTGCATTGAAAACGCAGGAACTCATCTTGATTTACCGTCGGCACCTCCGATAGGCGAACACCGGTTAAATCTTGTAACAGTTATGACTACATACAAGAAATGTGCTAAAAAATCGGACAATGTTTTGATTAGCCCAACAATTGCTGAAATAAAATCTGGCATTGCCGAACAGAAGGCTATTGCAAAATACAGAGAGCACAGAATCCAGAGTGTTGTATATGACTTTGAGGACGGACATCGTGTAGATGCAAATTATTTAAGATTGATGATGCAAACGACAGGCAGCAATACAATCTATGCTGAAAATCGCATAGATTTCGAGGGTGCTCAAGTAGGAGTATTATACTCCGAATCAAAAGACGGAACTGTACGAGTAGTTTGTATGCCTATACGAAGCAAAAACCAGCAGAAACACAGAGAATTTGGATATATAAAGAAGTGAGGAGGATTATAAAATGTATTATCAGGTATTTGTTGATTGTGCATATATTCGTGACGCACAAGGTTATCTTGCAGGAGAAGTAGATGAGAATTCTGAGTATCTTATTGGAGATGATGGATGGGAAGATGTCAGTGGTGACGCATTAGTAATAGCGAGAGAATTTGAAAGTCTGAAGGAACTGAAGAAATGTATTAAACAGTGGTATCCAGACATGGATTTTGAAGTATTACAGGTGTATGAACTTCCGTCGGCTCCAAAGATGGTAAACATAGAGCAGATATAAGGAGACAATATATGAGAATGGTTAGATTATTTGAGGAAATCGTCACTCGAAAGGAAATCATCGTGGAAGTTCCCAACGAAGTGACAGATGCTCAAGCAGAAGAGTGGGCGGTAGATGAAGTTATGTATAACTTGACGAAGGATTATGCGACAGGAAAAGAAACCGTGGTACGAGATGAGTTCGTAGATGCAGAACTCATGCATTGATGACGGTTAAGCAAAGGAAGTGAAATATTGTGGGACATTTGGTGCGAATCAAGGATCGGAACGAATACATCCGGGACATATATGATTTCGCAGAAGGAATCAGGCTACATGTTGGCAATGAAGCTGCGGATTTTCTGGTAAGCGAATACGGCGAGATACAAGAAAAACTTGACGCGCTGGAAAAAGAGTACGAAGAAGTAGACGATGCGCATACTGATGCATTGTCAGAGTTGGATGATGTCAGCATGGAATTGAGTCAAAAAGAATCGGATCTGGATGCAGCACAAGAGCTGTTGGTAAAGATTGCAACGCATATTGTGACGCACACAAAAGATCATGAGGAAATTGATTCAGCATGGATTGTACAAGAGATTTGTAAGTATGCAGGCAAAACGCCAGATGACTTTGATGCATCTGGCGTTGTTCCGTTTTGAGGAAATGCTATGGAAGAATTGAGAATTGGAGATCTTGTAGAAATCGCAGGATTTGTATATGATATATATGGAGATTTATGTAGCAGTTATAAACCGAGCACCAAAGGATTTGTGATTGACATCTCGGCGAACAGCTTTGGTGAGAAGATATACAGAGTAGACCCACTGGGAGATAACAAAACCTATCTTCTCTGCGGCGCAGATGTATATTATTTGCGGAAAGAATTGCGTAAGTGTGACCCAGCAGAAACGGAGGAAGAATGAAGGACTTAGAAAAAATCACAGAGGAATGCAAAAGAAAATTGAGAGACATCAATATTCCTTTCGATGAGGAAATGACAGTGATCGCACAGCACATTAACAACCATACTTGGGGAACATGCAATAAGACAAGAAAGATAATAAAGGTGGAGCCTTTATTACTAGATGAACGGATTGCTGATTTTGCTCTTGAAAGTGTACTAATGCATGAACTATTGCATTCATGCGAGGGTTGTATGTGCCATACTGGAATCTGGAAAGCATATGCTCGGAAGGTAAATAGTATATATGGGTACAACGTCAAAACAAAGGACACTTATGTGCAATACATGACAGAAGAACTACAACACGAATATGCCTTTAGATCAAAATATGTATTTCAATGTCAAGGTTGTGGCGGATTTGTGAAAAAAGAGCGCATGTGTGATTTAGTACGGCATCCAGAAGGATGGTGTTGTAGCCGGTGCAAAGGAAATTTAAAAAGATTAAAATAACAGAACAATAAAACCCTTTCTGAAACGAAATCAGAAAGGGTTTTAAAATACAAAAATGCGGAGGTATTGATTATGAAGAAGGAAATTTTGAACGATTACAGAACATCGGAGTGGTTCAAGAAAGTTTCGAAAGCTCTCAACGAACACGGGTTTACGGTGTTTCCTGATAAGGAAACATATGGAAGCATGGAAATTGCCAGATATACCCCAGAAGGAGATACTTGGTGGACGCACATTCAGATGTTCGGCAACACGTTTTCGTATTTTTTGGATGCACTGAAACGGGAGTGTGATAAATTTGACATTGACAAAGAAGTAGAGTACCGATTCCCTATACCAAAGGATTCCAAATATTACGAAGGCCCGAGGACCATTTCTGCTCTGCTGAGAGAAGCGGAATGGAAGAAATATGAACTTGATAGATTGTATCGAGACATGTTGGACATGAATCAGAATGAAAAGCGTGTATGGGTTCTGTCAATATATGAAGCTTCTTGTGATGAATATGAGGTAATCGGCGTGTTTAACTCATTAGAAGACGGGAAGGAAACCAGAAAGAAAATTGTAGCAGAAAAAGCTCCGAACGGGGTTAAGTTGGAAGAATTTGTTTTGAACGTTTTAAAATAAATTCGAATATAAAAGAGCGTTTTTATGGAGGAAATATACTCATGAAGATAAACTTAGATTGCAAATATGTGATGATTGTCACATCAGAGGATGACAGATACACAGGAGATGCTAATGGATGGCAGCTTGGATACTGGGCAGAGCATCCATGGGATGGAGCACTCGAAGGAATCGTGACAGGCGACACATTTGAAGAATTGGCAGCAGATATGGATTGGGAAGGTCTATTTTATCAGCTGTATGAGACGCGATACGGCAAAAGAATAGGCTACGGAATGGCAGATGCAGACAGTATTGTCGAAGCTATTGCGATTTACGAATCTACGATGGCTATTCAAGGACTTGACTTTATAGGACACGAAGAAGAGTTACCGAACGGAACGAAGTTATATGTAAAGACTTCTAGTGCAAGAGGGTTTGTGTACAAAGACGAATGGAAATTTCTTTCACGACCGCAGGAAATCAGTTATGTAGCAGAATCACAAGGCGAATTTGACAAAAGCGCTGAAGGATATACGACCGAGGATTTTGTCAGCATCTGTGACAATGATGCACTGATTGCTTATATGTGTTTTACACAGGTGGATTACGATGAAACACCAGAGAGCTGGTATGCAGAAACATGTGAGCTGTATGATTCCAAAGAAGAGTTCTTGGAAGATGCAGAAAAGACACTGTCCCAGTTGTATGAAGTGAATCCAAAAGCAGCTGAAAGTTTCTGCGACATATGGAATATTTATTGCAAAAAAATGAAAACTACGGTATAATATATGTAGATATTATACAAAAACTATTTTTAAATTTTAAATACATACGCATTAAGGATTCGAAAAAAAAAGGGGGGTAATATGTTAGATTGGTTAGCGTGGGGATTATTCGGAGCATTACTTGCTACAGATAAGCCTCGACAAAGACGAGCAAAAATAAAACAGGGAGAAGAACTGCTGCGCCAGCAACAGTCTCTCTATGATCCTGAAAAAGAAAAAGAAAGAAAGATAAAAGAATCTTCTTGGAATCTTAGAAAAATTCATATTTTAGGAGCACTGGATGTTCCTACAAATACATTGTATGGATATGCAACAACGGCAGTGCCTATGAAGTTGTTTTATTACGAACTTACGACAACAGCACAAGGCTCATACAGAGGGTGGAATCCGATCAATTACTACGAGTTGCACGGCAAGAGAAGGTTCGCACCGGCAGATTATGTTTTAAAAGAAATCGGCATGAATGTAGATCAGTTTATGATTTACATGACAAATATGACATGTCAGAACATAACGAGAGAGTATTGGACTTTTGAAGGAAAATATTACGCAGAACATAAGTTTTGCGGAACCTACGACAGACATGTACAGGAACACAGATTCGGAGGAGTAAAACAGATTCTTGTGGAGCTTTTACCAAATCAATACATGTTGGAGCATCCTCGTGAATTTGAAAACCATGTGACAGTAGAAGATGTTAAAAAGAGTAGTATTGCCGGAACACATGCTCTAATCGAGGACAGCTACAAGATTCTTGATCCGGGAATGCCATTGTATGAATTCCTTGGAGCACAAGATCGTGATAAAATATTCACAGGAGTGTTTGGTTCGAATAAATGGAAAGACTATATTGATTAAAAAGGAGTGTTTGGTGTGAAGAAATTCGTCGAACTATATTGCAATTACGGCTGTTTAGGAGCAGAACTCAGAAAGTTATACTCATACGACGCGCCGATTAGCACAGCAGTCGTAAGCGAAACAATCACGGTCAGAATCCCGACAAAATTTTGGGAAGATGGTTGGACATTTGGAGAAAATTACATGGGCGACGAACTGCTGTGCAGCCCTTGGGGATGGAATTACAAGTGGAACGATGTTCTTGAAGGAAATGAAATTCCTTGTATCTATGTTGTCGACAAGAATGGGTTTGGTCATAGATACAAACTCGAAGAATGTAAGGAATGTCATACATGCTGCGATTAAAGAGGAGTGCTAATCTATTATGGCAATGGCAAGAGTAACTATTACGTGCTGCCGCTGCGGCAAAGAATTTGAGGTAAGGAAGCAATGCTACAACCGCAGAGAGGCAGATGGTTTTGAAGCGTGGGCAGAATCACACATTGACACGTGCAGCAATTGTGAAAGAGAGCTGGAATACGAACAAGCAGTAGCGGAAACAAGCGAACTTCCTGCGTTGGAAGGAAGTGAAAAACGGATTCGCTGGGCGACTGTCATCCGTGCAGAGTTTGGAAAAAAGTATCCGAACAGCGAAGAATTTGCGAAAGATTATAGATTTGTCTGCAAGCATTGTGTAAGAGCATCTTGGTGGATTGATAATCAGTATGATCTTGTTTCGGCATTCGGTAAGATTCTTCAAGAGAATGATGACATCGCGAACGAATATAAAACTTATATCGCATCCAAAGATGGAACGGAAAGTGAATGATCGGCATTGCACAAACTAAAAAAAGATTCTCATAGCTGTAAGCTATGAGAATCTTCCCGGCAACTGTTTGCCTTTTTTAAAAGTATTACAATCCACAGCAGCAGGAATTGCTTGCTGCTGAAACATCTGATAGCATCCAATCAGATTTACTATAATTATAGTAACATCTTAGCGATAGTTTGTCAAGAAAGAATATGGTGAAGATTATGGAATGGAAACCAATTTTACGATATGTCCATTATCACAAAAACGGATGGGTATCTGTTGCCCCCGTTTAGATGCAACGACGAAAACATCACATATATCGAAACGCGGCAGGCATATATGTGTCCAGTGTGTAATTTTTGGCAATATGACAACAACAAGCCTTGCGAAACTTGCGGGTGGCAACCGTAAAACACACATTGTTAAAACCATAAAAGAAAATGATGTGAGAAAACAAGTGTAATACAAGAGTGAAAAGGAGGAAACTAATGGGTTATTTAGAAGAATATTATCCCATCCCCAAAATCAAAGGATTAGTCGTAGAATATCGTGGGAAAAGCTATGGAATATACGGCGAGTTTGATTGCAAAATTACGAAATATTATGACGAGTCTCCAGACGATCCTTATGATATTGAGGTCTATATTGAGTGTGACGCAAAAGAGATCGGAGCGGATAATTATGTAATGCTCTGCTGGTACGGTGAACCGAAAGATCCTTATGAGTGGATCGAAAACAAAATCTCTCACCAAGATTGGAATGCCGATATAGACTATTTTTGGGATATAGACCCTCCAATTGACTGGGAGGACTTAAGTTCAGACACAGTAGACGAAATAATAAACAAAATGAGGAAAGGAGACATATCATGAAAGATAACGATTATGTTTATGCGAATACAGGAGAGTTCGCTATGACAGAAGATGAATACAATGAATCAATCGTAAGGGAATTAAAAAACAATTGGGAAGACTGCATGGACGATGAAGAAAAAGAAGAATACTCTTCATTTGAATCATATGTCGCTCACGAATTCGATAGTTGGTGTGCATCGGACGATGTGTTTACAACTTACGAGGATTGGAAATTACAAAAAGAACTTGCTGATGAATGGGTTGGAGAGCATTCCGATGATCTATGGTGAAATGACGATGGAAGAAAAAATCGGGCTGAATATTCGATACGCCAGATTCAAGTCTGGCGTATCGCAAACAGAACTCGCAAAAAAATTAGGCGTCTGCACAGGGGTTATATTTAAACTCGAGCATGGAGTTAAACTTTTAGGTTTCAACAAGTCGATACGATGTTGTGAGATTCTTGGCGTGCATTTAGACGACATCGTGTACGGGAACGGCTATGAAAAAGTATTATTATTACAGCGCATCGTCAAAAGATGTAGAGAAAACGAAGAGTATCACAAATATGTCTGCGACGCGTTGAGACAAGCTCGCATCAAAAAAAACTTAACACTACAAAGCGTTGCGGATCTTCACGGTGTTAGCAAGCAGGCAATAGACGCACTGGAGCTTGGGAAAAGCGGAATCTCGAATAAGTGGTTGTATCTTTTGTGCAGGCTTTATGATCTGTCACCCGAAGCTTTGGAGGAAGGAGAGTTGAGTTTATGACACGAGAGAAAAAAATCGGATTAAATTTTCGATATGCTAGACTTCAAACAGGGGTACAAATAAAAAAGTTTGCAGAAAGTGTGGATGACATAGACGTCATAATCTCAAACTTTGAAAGAGGCATTTGGGTTCCGAGCTTCCGAAAATTTGTTAAATGGTGTATAACTCTTAACGCGTCGTTAGACAGGATTGTCTACGGAAATGATTACAAAAAAATGTTGAGTCTACAACGCGCTTGTGAAAGAATGAAAAAAGATAAAAAATACCAAGAATATATTTTTGATACTCTGATAAAGAAACGAGAAGAAAAAGGATTGTCATTAAGCGAAGCATCTAAAATATGCAATATTTCATATGTCACATTGTACCGCATTGAGCAAGGTTATAACCCTCCATCCGAAAGAACATTGTTTCGTTTGTGTGAATTGTACGGATTTGAAATTCTGGAAGCAAAAGAGGTGTAATGCATGTATGCACTAGAGTGTGAGAAAAAATACAACGATCTTGGTGTCAACTGGAAAAATTGTAAAGATATGAAAAGTTGCGGTGAGGAGTTGCGGCGATGCGGGATGAGTCTCGATGATGCCGCAGATGCTATGCCAGAATTTATCTGTGTCGCCAGATGGCGTCAGCATCGTGCGGTTTACAAAATTGACAGCACAGTAGCTAGCGAGCTTTTTGAGCAAACAAAAGAAACCAAAAACGATTACCAATTACCGATAGACTTGTTAAAAAATTTACCCTATCCTTGTATCGCAGTACAGGTTCCAGAAGTGGAGACCGTCATACACATCAATCAAAACACTGAAGAAAGGCGTGTATATTCCGGTAATTTTTTTGTTACAATCATGGAAGATGATGTGTTTGTGGTAAACAAGGATTTCAACACTTTGTTTTTTACTGTATGGGATAGTGCTGACAAAGCGCAACCCTGTTTTTATCTGCCATTAAAAGAAGGAGCGACGTTAAAAAGTACAGTGGATGACCTTTTTGTTTTTTGCAGTGAGAGCAAAAAAGAAGATGAAAGCACTGAGGGTTGGGATAATATTTTATCGACAGAAGCGATTTACTCGTTGTTTGCAGCACAGATCGTGTTGTATTTGCAATCCATAGGATCAGACATTGTAAACGTCCCAACGCCGCGCACATACAAAAAGAAAAGTGGAAAGCAACCCAAGCCAGCAAAAATAAAAAATGTTGGGTATCGGATCGGCGCAACGTTGCGCCAGCAGCGACGTGTGTATGATTCGTCAAAGCGAGTAAGCATCGGATCACAGAGACGTTCGCCAATTGCACATATTCGTCGAGGACATTTTCAGGGATTCTGGACAGGTCCGCGCGATAGTAAGGAACGAAAACTCGTCATAAAATGGGTAGCTCCAATATATGTGCACGGCAAACAAGATGACGGTGCGGCCACCATATTTAATGTAAAGTAAGACAACTTGACAGTAAAAGAAACAGAGGTATATTTCCTCTGTTTCTTTTCATTCGGAGGAAATTATGACAACAAAAAGACAAAAAGGCAATTCTCTTATCACAACAAAGGAAGCCAAGCGGCTTGCAAATATCAAATCAAAAAAGATGCATGAGCTTACGCTGGCTATGGTATATAATATGCTGCTGGACAAGTTCGGGTTCGATCAGAAAAAGATACAGGATTTGTATCTTGCAGTAGCTAAACTGTCGTTAGAGATACAAGAGCATCGTATCAAACCGCAGGATTTGTTGGATACATTGGCAGAGGAATATGGTATTGATTTGGAGAAAGAATATCATGATGGTATGCTGTGGAAGAAATGAGGAGTTAAAAATGGTAAAGTATGTCACGTATGGTATCACAAAAGAAAATTTTTTTAAGGCAATATTTTATAACGAGAATCACATGACGCTGCCATGCAAACCTTTGTATGGGCTGTGGGGAAGTCGGGTAGACACAAAGTATGGTTGGAAGGATTGGTGTGAGGACTCTGGTTTTAGAGAATGCAGCGATGTCAACAAAATGGAGTTTGTACTCACGAAAGAATCTAAAATTCTGGAAGTGCACAAAGAGGAAGATATACTTCCTTATATTGATTCCTATCAGCTGCAAATTGATTATCGTCCTTTCCCAAGACCTGAAAATATGGGTACAGATATTATGGATGGAATAGATTTTAAACAACTGCGAGACGAAGGATATGATGGATTAGAGTTATTTATCTCAGATGACTATCTGCGTCTGCATAATGGAGTGTTTAACGCATGGGATTGTGATTCTATTGTTGTGTAGAATTACGATGCAATACAAGTGATTGGATGAGAAAGGAGTATCTATATGCCAAAGATTGCATTGAATAAAAGAAAATCAGCATATAACAAACAGATTGTCAAGACAGAAGCAGAGTTTGAGGAATTCAAAGAATGGCTGGTAACGATGAGAAAGGATACAGATATTCTCTCGCTGCTAGAAGACGATGTTTTGTGTTGCGCAAAGCTTGGAGACAAGAGCTTTGCTATCATCTACGATGATAATTTTGAGTGTGACGACGATGGAAGAATCGGGTATGTACGAGTATCGACAGATACGCAGCAGGAGAAATCGACCGCTGTATTGTCACAGGCTGAGGAGATCAGAAAGTATTGCCGGTTCAAAGATTACACATTAAAAGCGATGGTGTTTGACTTAAACATCTCTGGCGATAACAGAGAGCTGTTAAAAGAAGAGATTGTAAAAGCAACATCGGGAGTTGAAATGTTTAAAAATATTCGACCGGGGCTATACTATGTGCTGACAAAGCTCAACAAATACAACAAGGTTTTGAGCATAGACCCTTCTCGTTTATGGAGAGATAATGATGTAACAGGTTCAATGATTCGCATCCTTATCGAAATCAAGGACGGAGATTTTGAATTCGTTAATAATCCAGCCCTGACGTTATATGCAACAGACAATGCGATGATCTTACAGAATCAGATCAACTATGTGATTGCGGACTACGAACGCAGAGCAAATAATGCACGTATCCAAGCAGGAAGAAAAAACGCTGCCCTTGCGGGTAAGTGCGGAATGAATAGCTGCCGCTTCGGGTATCGACCAAATAAAGATGGATATAAGGAAGTCAATCCGCAGGAAGCAGAAATTGTAGAGCTTGCTTATGAAATCTGGAAACAGTATCCCAGAAAGCCGGGCAAGACGGCAGAGCTATTAAACAGTATGGGAAAGCTGCGAAAGGGAAAGAAATGGAAGCCTTATCAGATCACAGATCTTGTAAGCCCAGCGGCGCGGCGATGCTACGCAGGATACCTCAAGTACGGCAACGAGGAAGTATGGAAAGAGGAGTTGGTTATTATCCCCGAAGGGTCGTTCGCTTGTTTGTAGATTTTTAATGTTGCGCAAATTCTGGAAATGGTGTATAATAATGCCAATAATATCAATGGCAAAATTGCACACTATAACAAGGAGGGTTGCGCACATGAAGGATACAATAAAATTATTTGCTATTTTTCAGCAGTATGCAAATACCGAAGTCCAATTTGCATTGCAAAGCCAATTGGTTGATACTGGCTTAATTCCAAGATTCAGACTGATAGATGCGTTCCGCGCTACTCTGTTGCCAGAAAAACAAGATCCTGTTATGTTGGCATTCATATACACGAAGATGCGGGAACTTTTCCCGGAAATAGGTTTTCCGGCACCGGAGGAATTCTTTGACAAAGAGGAATTGAACGGTCGTTACTTGTTGGAAAAACAGGAAAACTTTTCAGAGCTGCCTATTACATTTAAGAATGTTGTGAAGCTGAGTAACAAAGAAGAATATCTATTGACACTCAGTTACGAAAAACTTTTAATTATGAGTCAGAACCATCTGGTACAAATCAAGCCTGATATGCAACGTGAAACTGTGATCCTTCAGGTAGGAGGAGCTTCTGTTCCTTGTATTAAATTCGACGAAGAAAAAGCAAAGAAAATCAAGGAATCCATATTGGAAAACAAACAGTACGTTACCACGGTGAGATTCCATCTGTTACCGGAACCAACAGACTTTAATGGCTCTTTTGCTTATGATGCTGACAGCAAGGAATTAACAATCTCAGAAGGATCAATAGTGAACATTGACGGCAATCATCGTATCAACGCAATCCTCGATGCGATGCATGATAATCCTTCTATTGTTGGTTCCGTTGTTGTACTGTTTACGATCGGTAGTGCGCAGGTTGCCCGTGACATTATCGTCCAAGAAGAGAAACGAACACCGATAGATGAAGAACATGTTAAATCACTGCGAACCATCGCTGCGAACGACATTGTTGATTCTCTTCGCAACGATGATGATTTTGCCCAATACTGGCAATTCTCTCTGACAGAAGATGAATTCAGAGGAGGACAGGGTGTTCTTCTTGCAAACGTTTTTGCAGATGCGCTGATGAAGGAATTCGGAATCAAGCCAAAAGAAACTCCGCGAAACAAACAGAAATGGACATCCTTTATCTTGGATCTGATGTGCGAGTACGCCGATTGCGTAGATAGCAATCTGGTTAATTACTATAGCCAGTACACGCAGCATCTAAGCAATCTGATGACAAAGCCACAGTTCGTGTATGGATTGTTTTATGTCGGAAATAAAATCAAAAACAGAGAAGATTGGGATGTCATTCTGAAGGAAACGGTAAACGAAATCAACTACAGCGAGAAAGCACGCGGTGGATGGGCGCACTTTGATGATATATGCAGAGATCGTTTCCGCGAAGCATACGACAAGGTGATGCAGAGGCGACAGCAGGAGAATAACAATGAAATGGTATAATCAAGAGACAAAAGAAAGATTTATAAAATCTTTAGAAAAACAATCTGATGTTCCGATAGCGAACGCTTTGTTCAACGGAATTAACAAG
>CALFNR010000077.1:0-27404 GCA_937903005.1 uncultured Lachnoclostridium sp.
AATATTAAGTTCATCAATTTCCTGCGGGGAAACAATGCCAGTTCCCACCGCTACCGCTTTTTGCATTATTTCAGGAAAAAGTGCCTCTCTCTTTTTCTGTGAAAGCTGCTTTGAATCATTAATATATAGAATCTTTGCATCCTTTGGTAAAATAACTGCACTTGCTACAACAGGTCCACAAAGAGGTCCTCTTCCAACTTCGTCAATTCCACAAATGTAAGGACTTTCTTTGTATTCCTCTTCAAACTGCCGCATTACTTCTAAACGCTTTAATTCTTTTTCGTAGGCTTCTTTCTTCTTTTCGAACTGAGCAATTAGTTTTTGAACACCAGCACGCTCATCATTTCGAAAGGAATCCATGACCTGACTTAAGGAATCCAAATCCGCTGATTCGAATTCACTTTTTATCTCACTTATTTTCATTCGTTTCTCTCCCTAACTATCATTTCGAAATCACACACATTTTGTTCAAAGGATACACTCTTACTAGTGCTTTTCCAATGATTTCGTCTTCTCTTATAGCGCCTATTGAACTATATCGACTATCCAGACTTACTGACCGATTGTCACCAAGTACAAAATACTCATCCGCTTTCAGCTCCATTTTTAATGGTTCCGACTCTGGATTAATCGGATCAAGTCCATAATGTTCTTTTAGTCTCTTTCCATCAATATAGATAACACCCTTTTTTATTTCCACTTTTTCTCCCGGAAGACCAATTACACGCTTAATTAGATTCGTTTTATCTCCTTTCGTGAAAACAATCACATCAAAACGTTCTGGTTTCTTATTTAAATAACTCAGTTTTCCCACAAAAAGCTTATCCTTATCCGATACCGTTGCTTCCATAGAATCACCATGAACAACTGTAATCTGAATTACAAAAGCAGATAACAGCTTAGCGACTGCAAATGCAACTACAACGCATAATATAATTGGAAGTATTTCTTTGTAATAAAAGTTTTGCTTTTCCGCCTCTTCCGAAGCATCTTCTTCCTGTTCTATCTTTTTCATTTCTGAATACTTTTCTGTATACGAAACAGGTTCTTCCTTCCACTGTGTTGCTTTGTTATATTGAGAATATAAGTGTTCGTCCTCCCCCTTTTTCTCGTAATAAGTATAGATATCCTCACAGAATTCCAAGCTTTCCTTAACTTTATCCTCTTCGTTCATCTGAACACCCCTAGTTCATTTCTGGAAATTCTAACGTAATGCGACCTAATTTTCCATTTCTAAAATCATCCAGAATCAGGTTCGCTGCCTTCTCATAATCAAGTTCATTTCCTTTCAGACGGCATGCACGAACATCTGCAATTTCTTCTAGCACCTTTACTTTATCCTCTTTTTCTTCAATCCCATATCGTTCGGCAAGTTTACCCGCATAGTTAAGCTGTAAGAAATCAATTAATTCTAATGCCAACTCTGTAACATTTAAAATTTCATCTTTAATAGAACCAATAAACGCCAATCTAAGCCCTACTGCTTGATCATCGAATTTTGGCCACAAAATACCCGGTGTATCTAGTAATTCTACGTTCTTATTCAGACGAATCCACTGTTTTCCTTTTGTTACACCTGGGCGGTTTCCCGTCTTGGCGCAGGCTTTTCCTGCAAAACTATTGATAAATGTTGACTTTCCAACGTTAGGAATCCCTACAATCATAGCCCGAACAGGACGGTTGATAATACCTCTTTTTCTGTCACGCTCAATTTTTTCTTTACAGGCTTCCTGAATGACATTATGAACTTCTTTCACGCCTCTACCATTTTTGGAGTTTACAAATGCTACGAAAAATCCTTGTTTTTCAAACCATTCTTTCCACTTAAGTGTATTCTTCTCATCTGATAAATCGAACTTATTCAATAAAATAATTCTAGACTTATTCTTTGCAATCTCATCAATATCTGGGTTCTTGCTACTAAAAGGAATTCTTGCATCTACTAGCTCAATTACCACATCAATGAGCTTAATGTCCTCCTGCATCATTCTTTTTGCTTTGGTCATATGACCTGGATACCATTGAAAATTCATCTATTTTTCCTCACTCTGTACATTTATTTTACTTATAAAATCAAAAGGTTTCACACGAATCCATGCTCTGCCTACTATATCTTTCTTTATAACGACTCCTATATTGGCATATCGGCTATCCTCACTTGCATTTCGATTATCACCTAGCACAAAATATTCCTTTGCATCCAGCTTTATCTCTTCATTAGCAAGCCCACCATTGGAAATCAGATCAAACTTATATTCTTCATTTAATTTTTCTCCATTGATGTATATAAAACCGTCCTTAATCTGAATGGTTTCTCCAGGAAGCCCAATGACTCTTTTAATGTTATAGTAACTATGTTCATCTCCACTTTGTTTAAAAACAATTACATCATTGCGTTTCGGTTTTGCAAAACGGAAGCTCATTTTATTCACAATGATTGCGTTACCATCTTGCAATGTTGGCTGCATGGAATCACCAATCATTGAGATTCTGACTAATCCAAATGCTACAATTAAATAAGATAATAAAATAACAGCTGCTATTTCCACAATCCAAATAATAATTTCTTTGTTTCGTTTCTTTCTAGCTGCCTCTTTCTCTTCATATTCGTAATATAAACCCATGAACGAATCTCCTTCAATTTATTGACTTCATTATAACACAGAATGTCAAAATGACAACAAACACATTTCGACTATATCGAAAAAATTCCCACGACGCATCGTGGGAATTTTTTCATTTTATAGATTATCTATACTGATTACCTATAACCGTATTACTATTTCACTAACTCTTTAACCTTAGCTGCTTTACCAACACGGTCACGTAAGTAATTTAATTTAGCTCTTCTAACTTTACCATGTCTAACAACTTCGATTTTGTCAACGTTTGGAGAATGTACTGGCCAAGTTTTTTCTACACCTACACCATTAGAGAATTTTCTAACTGTAAATGTTTCTTTCGCTCCACCGTTCTGTTTTTTTAAAACAGTACCTTCGAATACCTGGATTCTTTCACGGTTTCCTTCTTTTACTTTAGCGTGTACTTTAACAGTATCTCCCACTCTAAATTCTGTTACGTCAGCTTTTAACTGAGCGTTTTCAATACTTCTAATGATATCGTTCATTGTTGTTCCTCCTTCATAATTTTGATGTTCTTAATACATTTTCATGTGTTCATCCTTTGTGAACACTGTAACAGAGGAGCATCTAATCTCACAACATTTTAATACTACCACATTCTCTATTATTATGCAAGTAAATTATTTATTTTTTGCTAATAGGTCTGGTCTGCGTTCCATGGTACGTTTTAATGCCTGTTCCTGTCTCCAAGCATCTACCTTTCCATGATGGCCAGACAACAATACTTCTGGCACACTCTTATCCATAAACGTAACAGGCCTTGTATACTGAGGATATTCTAGCATGTCCTCCGTAAACGACTCTGTTTCTGCAGAAATATCATTATTTAAAACCCCTGGAACCAAGCGGGATATAGAATCCATCAGTACCATGGCTGGCATCTCACCACCTGTCAGTACATAATCACCAATTGACACATTGTCTGTTACGATTAATTCCAATACCCGCTCATCGATTCCTTCATAATGCCCACATAAGAAAATCAAATCTTCTTCCGTAGAAAAATCTTGCGCCATTTTCTGCTTAAACACACTGCCTTGAGGAGTCAGATAAATCACTCTTGGATTTTTCGTAAGAGGCTCCTGATTATTTTCCTTACGTCTTTCTTCGATCAATTTAACTGCATGAAGATATGCATCATAAACAGGTCCTGGCTGCATCACCATTCCTGCTCCCCCACCATAAGGATAGTCATCCACCTTGCCATGCTTATTACCAGCAAAATCTCGTATGTTAATTGTGGTCAAGGTGATTAATCCTTTTTCCAATGCTCTTCCAATCACACTAACTTTCATCCCATCTTCAATCATTTCTGGGAATAAGGTCAAAACATAAAAATTCATAGTTTTCCTAATCTCCTAGTTAATATCCAGTAACCCCGGCAACACATGAACCGTAACAAGCATTTCATCTGTATCAATATCCAAGATACACTCTTTTGTTACTGGAAATAAAACTTCTTTGCCTTCCTTTGTTTCAATGACAAATACATCGTTGGCTCCAGTTTCCATTACATCTTTAATGACACCAAAGTCTTCTCCTTCATCTGTCACAACTTTAGCGTCCAATACATCCGCTAAATAGAATTCATCTTCCTCTAATTCAACTGCATCTTCTCTTGTTACAAGTAAATCTTTACCTTTGTATTTTTCGATATCATTTATGTTATCGATTCCTTTGAACTTAAGGATTGCCATATTCTTAAAAAACTTAACACTTTGAATTTCTAAATCTTTTTTCTCTTTCCCTGTATCTAAAATTACTTTTTTTAAATTTTTAAAACGCCCTACATCATCTGTTGTAGGAAACACTTTTACTTCACCACGAATACCATGTGTATTGGCAATCACACCAACTCTAAAATAATCGTTCATGTCGTCCTCCAAAATTTCTTATGTTCTACAAAATACTCTTTATACAGTTGCACCTAGCCCTGCTTTATTAGGGGCTTTTTGACTTATAGGGAAGGACTCCCAGAGAACTTTCCTATAAGTCAAAAAAAGGAGATGTCACTAGGCATCCCCCAATCATCTACTGCATGATTTCTACAGTAACCTTCTTTTCCTCTTTTGACGCTGCAGCTTTTACTACTGTACGAATCGCTTTTGCAATACGTCCCTGCTTACCAATAACTTTTCCCATATCTTCAGCAGCAACTTTCAATTCCACAGTAACACCGTTTTCGTTCTCTGACTCTGTAACAACAACTTCGTCAGGTTTCTCTACTAGTGATGTAGCTATAACCTTAACTAAATCCTTCATTTACTTCGCCTCCACTTTGTATTGACTAGGGAAGGGCTCGCAGAGAACTTTCCTAGTCAATAAAACAAAAGACGTACTACGAAACTGCACTACAACCGTAACACAGCTCCGCAATACGTTCCTATTACATAAGACCAGCTTTTTTAAATAGTTTACCTACAGTATCAGTTGGTTGTGCACCGTTAGATAACCATTTTTTAGCTTCTTCTTCATTTACATTGAAAGCGCTTGGTTCCTGTGTTGGATCATAAGTTCCGATTTCAGCGATGAACTTACCATCTCTAGGAGCTCTGCTATCAGCAACAACTACTCTATAAAAAGGAGCTTTTTTCTGTCCCATTCTTTTTAATCTAATTTTAACTGCCATTCTCAATTCACCTCCTCAA
This sequence comes from uncultured Lachnoclostridium sp., assembly GCA_937903005.1. Lineage (GTDB taxonomy): Bacteria > Bacillota > Clostridia > Lachnospirales > Lachnospiraceae > Clostridium_AI. The sequence goes on from CALFNR010000077.1 coordinate 5,291, forward strand.
ATATCTACTAATATATTATAAATTGCTTGTAAAAGAATTTACGTTGAATAACCAAAATTATTCAATTGCAATTATAAGCTTTACCATCCACAATGTCTTTAGGAATCGGCTTCCATTTTTACAGTCCAAAAGGTAATTTAAATCTTCCTTTTTTCCCTTTTCCACCCATTAAACCAGACATCTGCTTCATCATTTTTTTCATCTGCTCTTGTTGTTTTACCAGCTTATTCACTTCACTGATATCAACGCCTGCTCCCTTTGCAATTCTTTTCTTTCTAGAAGGATTCAAAATTGCTGGATTTCTTCTTTCTTCTTTGGTCATGGAATAAATAATTGCTTCCACACCTTTGAATGCATCATCATCTACTTCGATATCACTTGGAAGTCCCATATTAGGCAACATGCCAAGCATACTTGAAATACCACCCATTTTCTTTACTTGTGCCATTGACTCAAGAAAATCGTCAAAATCAAATTCTGCTTTCTTAATCTTGCTTTCCAATTCTTTTGCTTTTTCTTCATCAATCTCACTCTGGGCCTTATCAATTAAAGTAAGAATATCACCCATACCTAAAATACGTGATGCCATTCTGTCTGGGTAAAACTGTTCCAAATCGGAAAGTTTCTCACCCATACCAATATATAGAATAGGTTTTCCTGTTACTGCACGAATAGAAAGGGCGGCACCGCCTCTTGTATCACCATCCAGCTTTGTAAGGATAACACCTGTAATGCTAATTTTATTATTAAATGTCTCTGCCACATTAACTGCATCCTGACCTGTCATTGCATCAACAACAAGCACAGTATGATCAACATTAAGATTTTCTTTAATCTCAATCAACTCGTCCATCATGGATTCATCAATATGAAGACGACCTGCTGTATCAAGTATAACAACATTTAAATTATTCTTTGCTGCATGTTCAACAGCAGCTTTTGCAATATTAACAGGTTTATGTCCATCTCCCATAGAGAAGACTTCAACTCCCTGTTTTTCACCATTTATCTGTAACTGCTTGATTGCGGCTGGACGGTATACGTCACAAGCAACAAGTAAAGGTCTTTTCCCTTTTTGCTTAAACTTGCCTGCTAACTTTGCAGTAGTTGTTGTTTTACCAGCACCTTGCAAACCACACATCATAATAATTGTAATTTCATTACCAGGCTTTAATGTTATCTCTTTGGTTTCATCCCCCATAAGAGAAACAAGTTCTTCGTTAACAATCTTAATTACCATCTGTGCCGGGGTAAGGCTGTTCATGACATCTTGACCTATCGCTCGGTCCTGTACTGTCTTAATAAAGTTCTTAACAACTTTAAAGTTTACATCAGCTTCCAAAAGAGCCATTTTAACTTCTTTTAAAGCAGCTTTCACGTCCGCTTCTGTCAAACGGCCTTTTCCTTTTAAATTTTTAAAAACATTTTGCAGTTTTTCTGATAAGCTGTTAAATGCCACACGCACCATCCCTTCTATAGTTCATCTAATATTTTAGTTGAAATATGCTGAATTTTTTTAATATTCTCGTTATAACCGTCAATTCCTCTTGCAAGGGATTGAATCTGGTTTACCATTTCTTTGGTCTTTTGAAATTTATGAACTAATGAGAGCTTTTCTTCATATAAACGAAGTTCTTTGCTACTCCGTTTAATAATATCATACACGCCTTGTCTTGTCATCCCTTTTTCTGTGGCAATTTCGCTTAGGGAATAATCGTTCAAAATGTAATCTTCAAATATCTCACGTTTATGTTCTTTTAATAAGGCACCGTAGAAATCGTAAAGCAACGAAAGCTCTACTATATTATCCATTTCCATGTTGAGCACCACCTGTAAAGGTTTTTTCTTTACAAACAGCATTATAACAGAAGCCAATATAGATGTCAAGAAAAATTCTTTACAAAAATTCATAAATCACATTAGCGTAAAAAGATTCTGAAGCCTCCAAAACACCAAAAAGCCTCCAAAGCAGATTCTAGTTATTTACCATTTCTACTTTAGAGGCGTCATATCATAAGCTAATGTGACAGTCCCCATTCGGAACATTTATAATTTTACAAATAATCCTGGTTAGATACTCTTTGCTAATTCATCTAATTCATCGTAAACAACTTGTATCTCTTTTGTAAATCCGTCTATTTTTTCCATAATTGTTTCGCTTGAAGTTGAACTTTCCTGTGAACAACTGGATATTTCCTCTGTGGAAGCAGATAACTGGTTTATACTATTAACAATTGTCTTGTTAGAATCATTTATCGTATTAACATCCACTACAATACCATCCACTAACTTCTTCAAATTATTCATGTAGTCACCACTGCTTGAAAAACTTTGATTAACATCAATAATTTTCTGGTTCTGTTTGTTAATACCCTCAACAGATTCTTCAAGTATCTGCATTGTTTTATCTGTTACCTGACTTAATTCTTTGATTATTTCTGTTATTTGTTCTGTAGAGTTCTTAGTTTCATCAGAAAGATTTCTAATTTCATCTGCAACAACTGCAAAACCACGTCCTGCATCTCCTGCCCTTGCAGCTTCAATAGAAGCATTTAGAGCAAGCAGATTCGTCTGATTGGATATAGACAAAATTGCATTGGTAATTTCTGATACATCACGCACTCTTCCAACAAGTGTTTTAATAATTTCTGACATTTGTTTTGTATTGTCATTTACACTATGAGATTGAACAGTTAAATCTTGTGCAAGTTCGATTCCATTTTCAATAATATCAAGCACACCAACTGTAGTCTCATGTGCTGTTTCAACATTTTCCATTGTTTTTCCAATAGCCTGCTGGATATCTGTGGTCATATTAGCCTGATGTGTAATCTCTTCAACAGTTTCTTCTGTACTATCTGCAATTGCACGCATAGAACTAGTACTCTTCTCCATTGCTCTGTTAATTTCGGTCAATTCGCCCATTATAGCATTAAACTTCTCATTAATTTCGGTCACAGTTGTAACAACACTATTTGCAATTTTTTCATTCTTTTGAGAAGTTGCAATAATTTTATCTTGTCTTTCCTTCATAAACCGAATTAATAATTTAGTTGCAGTTATAAATGCTACTACTAATACAGCAAACATTATAGGATTATATAAAATTTCAACAGAAACATCATCATACACAACTGCACCAATCTTTAACTTATATACCTCACTAATAATAACTGTGACAAATGCTACAGATGTTAAACCGGTAATTAATTTTATATCTAAACAAAGAACAACAATAAAAAATATTGGAATTATGTAAGAAAAATAGCACAAATTTTTAATTGTAAACAGCGTCACCAAATACGTAAAAGTGTATGCATAAATAATAAAATATAAAGCTTTTCTCTTTTTCCCTGATGTAAAAAACAATACACTACTAACTACAATATATAGTCCAACTACAGCTTCAAATATATATAAATGTATTTTTCCGCACATCAATTCTTCTGCGGCACTCATCAGCCAAAACACACACATAATTATGGATAAAATATAAATTAATCTACTACATCTCTTAATTTGGTCTTCTGATAAATTCATAAACATTCCCCTTCACTCGTTATTTTCTACTTAGAATTTTATCAATTTAAACTAACAAATCCTCCCCTCATCTACACGTTATTAATGCATATAATGCCTAACCTTTACATTTTATACAAATATGTTCAACCATAGTATATCATTTTTGTGTCCTTTAGGCAATATTATATCATGAATATTTGCACTAAAAAAACTCCTTTTGTAATTCTAATACAAAAGGAGTTTTTCCATCCATATTATGCATACAGTAAAACTTCCTCTTTTTTTACTAATTCACTAATTGTATTTTCAACATCGTCAAGTATTTTTTCGTAATCATATTGAGCTTCTTTATCATACTCCATTACAATATTCATAATTCCATTTGCTGTAATAATTCCACAGTTACACTTTCCACTAGGCTGTTTTGGTGAACTAACCTCTATTTCTTCAACTTTAACCTTTCCATAATTACTCGCCAACTCAGCCAAACCAAGATTGCTTATCATAAATGGCGGGAAATTATTCTTTCCACCGTACACATCATTATAATTCTTAGCAATTTCATTTTCAATACAATCCGCATCATCAAAGGTGATAGCATCATGTAAATTACAATCCAAATGGCTATTTAAAGCCGCTACAAATAAGCAGTCTGTTATTTTGGAGAGTTGTGTGCGTACTTGATTCTGAATAAAACTTGCATTTTCCCAAAACGATTTATTATCATCATATAAGCCCTCTATTAATACAGCTCCAGCATAATTTCCCATATTGTATCTATCCTTATTACTGTCAACAACAACATTCATCTTCTCAGATTTTCCAAATGACCGAGCTACTGAAGTTAAAATAATATTGTTAATACTTATATGTTTTTCCTTACTCACTCTTACTAATTGACTCATATCTTGTTTGTCTATACGCAGAATCTTAACACCAGTCTCATGTTTTGACCAGTATTCATTAAACTTTTCCAAATAGTCTTCATATGTAAAAATTCTTTTTTTCTTTTTCCACTGCTTATTATACTCATCTACCGTACATTGAAGCAATTCACTTAAAGGAACCTCTTCATCTAAAAACTCTTGTGTTATAAGCTCTAATGGAATCATCGGTTTATCTTGATATGTAAATGTTCCTTCTTCAATTTCCTGCAGATTCGTCATTATTTCGTTTACTAAAAACACTACTGACCTACCATCTCCACCTAAATGCTGTTCCACAATTCTCATATTAAAGCAGTCACCTAAATCCTCAATAACAAATCGAATCATTTCGCCTTCGTTGAAACGAAATGGTATTTTCTTTTGCTCATTGGAAAATTTCTCTATTCCCATATGATAATTTCTTACTTCTATTGACGGATTAATTCTTTGCTCACGCAACACATAATACGCTTCTCCATCCGTATCCTGCAAAATACGAGAGCGTAAACTCTCAAATCTGTTTACTCCAAAATTGATTGCCGTCTTTAGATTCTCGACATTTTTACAACCTGTAATTTTTACAGACATTATAATCGTCATATCCATTCCATACATTAAGCCTCGCTCTGTTATAATCCTTTTTATCATAATAATACAACCTCTCTTTTACTTATCCCAAAATTAATAAAACTCTGCTGAAGAAACACAAAAACAGCTATTTCCTCCTTTGGGTGACTTGTCGACATACAGTTCATTCATTGATTAAATTAATTATATCATTGATATTTTATATCGGCAACCTTAACCTTACATTTTAGTGTTATTTTTAACATTAGTGATGTCATTTTCAATGCTTTTGGTATTTTTCATTTTTCCAAATCATATGCTAATGTCAATTTAAACAAAAAACTTCTCATTCTTATCGTCTATTACAAAAAACTGTTTAACTTTCTTTCTGTTTAACCTCTGCTAAATCCCTTCTTTCAAAAATATAACCAAACATTTTTGTTATAATGTACCAAGTCTAAAAATATAATTAAATAAATTATTTCTTTTGTGCAGGATTTATGAAAAAATGTTTACTTTTCCTAATTTTAACTTTTCTCTTTACAACATGTGTTCTGTACAGTGCAGATTCAAACAGACCAATCACAACTACAACTCAAACAACGAAGATTCTTCCTAATGATATTATCCACACAACTACAGCTCTTAATACTTACAAAAATGGCATTGAAGTACTACATGCATACTATTCATATCCACAATTTCCTGATACATTTAAACAGTCCATTACGTTAAATCAGTTTTATATCAAGCAGTTCTATAACGATTATAAAGCTATCCGCGAATTACGTAACAGCGCACTTGAAAACGAAATACCCCCAAACCTTTCTTACGCTTCCGATCACTCTTTTGAAGTTACTCTTTTAACCAATCATTTTCTTAGTATTCTGGAAAATGATTATCAATATGCTGGTGGTGCTCAGCCTGACACCTCTTCCAAGGCTCATACATTTTCTCTGCAAACCGGAAGAGAACTTACCCTAGAAAGTTTATTTATCAAGCCAAGAGCTGATATTGAAAAACAAATCAAGGCTTACATAATAGAAGAAATTAAAAAGCACCCAGATGACTATTATCCAGATGCTGCTTTTACCATATCCAACATGTCATTAGAATCCTTTCGGTTTTTTTTGAGCAAAGAAGGCATTACAGTTTTTTTCAATCCTTTTGAAATTTCACCTTATGCACGAGGTATTGTTAAGTTTCCTTTAAAGTTTACAATCAAGAATTTTTAAGTTTAGCAAAAAAGCTGGTAACCATACTAACTTGTATAGCTACCAGCTCTTCCTTATTTTTTATATTCCACAAACCGATTCATTTCTAATATTTGAATGAATTTTGCAAGGCGTTCATACAAAGGCTCCGCATCTTCTGCAAATTCTTCCTTTACAAGACGTCCTATTTCAAATACATCTTTTGTACCATCTATCTGTTTCCAGACAAAACTACCAAGTGCATCTAGTGTATAGTAAGAAAACTTTGGGGTTTTCTTCTTTATAAACCTAGCGATTTTATCATAAACCGATTTACGTTCTATACACATTACAATATTGCCATCTTCATTTTCCATGAATTTCTGACTTTCTACCTTAACAGGAACAAAGTCTAAAAAGTTTACTTCACCTTTGTTTTTCTTTTTCATATTACTACTTGCTTTCCTTCTTTCTTACTGCGAAATAATATAAAAGTGCAACTAGACCTGCAAAGAACACAAGCGAGCCAATCATTCCAAATGAGAAGGAACCTGAGAAATCACAAACTTGTGCAAGTGTTTTCTTTCCAACTGGAACAATTGCAAATACAGCTAATAGGATACCTACTAAGCCTTCTCCTGCGATCATACCGGATGCAAATAAAATACCTGGCTCAACGTCTTTTTTGTTTTTCTCAATTACAAAACGAACTAAACCTCCAACCATAATACCAGCACTTAAGTGTACTGGAAGGTATAAACCTACGGCAAATGGAAGTACTGGAATGCCAAGTAATTCAACTACGATAGCTAAGAATGCACCTGTTCCAACTAATCCCCAAGGAAGATTTCCATTCATAACACCTTCAACAATCATTTTCATCAAAGTCGCCTGTGGAGCTGGTAATTCAGAAGAATCATATCCCCATGCTGCACTTAATAGATATAAAACCCCACCGATTGCGATAGCTGCTGCTACTACACCGATGATTTCACCTATCTGCTGTTTCTTAGGAGTTGCCCCTAAGATGAAGCCTGTTTTTAAGTCCTGTGAAGTATCTCCAGAAATAGCTGCAATTATACATATAATTGAACCAATTGCAATTGCAGATACCATTCCTGCGTATCCTGTCTGTCCTGTAGACTTAAGGAATAAAGCTGCTACTAATAAAGTCGCAATTGTCATACCAGAAACTGGATTGTTACTGCTTCCTACAAGACCAACTAAACGAGCAGATACTGTAGCAAAGAAGAAACCAAATACAATAATAATGAATGCTCCGAAGAAATTAACTGGAATTACAGGAACTAACCACATTACTACTGCAATAGCTAAAACTGCGATTAATATATGTTTCATTGGCAAGTCTGCATCTGTTCTTACAGAACTATCACCAAAATCTTTATTTTTGTAATCTTTCATTGCTTTACCAAAAGTAGATACAATAAGAGGCAATGACTTAATCAAACTGATAATACCACCTGCAGCAACTGCCCCTGCACCGATGTATTTGATATAACTCTTCCAGATTAACCAAGTATCCATTGTACCAATTGGTGTTGTACCTGGGAATAGCACCATATCTCCACCAAACATTGCAATAAGGGGCATTAATACAAACCAGCCTAATACACCACCAGCAAACATAACAGTGGAAATTTTAACTCCGCAGATATAACCAACACTTACTAATGCCGGAAGTACGTCTACTCCAAATCCTGCTCCTTTAAATTTTTTAAAAGAGAAATCTACTTCACTTGGGAATAATTTAATTCCATCTGTGATAAACTTATAAATACTAGCGATACCTAGACCCCAGAATACTGTGGATGCGGAAGCACCACCTTCTTCACCAGCTAAAAGAACTTCTGAACAAGCAGTTCCTTCAGGATAAGGCAATGTACCATGTTCTTTCACGATTAAGGCTTTTCGTAACGGAACCATAAACAAAATACCCAGCAAACCACCAAGAACTGCAATTAATGTGATTTCTATTAAAGAAGGAGCAGTTTTACCGTATTCACTTGCCCACATAAAAAGAACCGGAATTGTAAAGATAGCTCCAGCTGCAACCGACTCACCTGCTGAACCAATTGTCTGAACCATATTATTCTCTAAAACAGAATCTCTTTTTAAAATAAAACGCATCACGCCCATAGAGATAACCGCTGCTGGAATAGATGCAGAAACAGTCATACCTACACGTAATCCTAAGTACGCATTAGCCGCTCCAAATACAACAGCTAAGATTATACCCAAAAGAACAGATGTAAACGTTAATTCAGGAATATTCTTATCTGCTGAAACGAATGGTTTAAACTCTTGTTTGTTATTCTCCATAATTACCTCCGACTTATATGTTTTATATTTTTGCTTTTCACTATGGACATTTATACAATCATCGCATTAATTCACTAAAGTGCCAAAACAAAAAGTATGATCTATTTTATCTAGTTTTATGCGTAAATGCAAGCGAAATTTAGTGGTAATTAATGGTTCGCAAATTTTATATAATGTAAGAAAAAAAGAAGCCGCGATTTTATCACGACTTCCTCTTACATTTATCTTACACTGGATAAGCACCGTTCTTTGTATCAGCTTCTTTTGAATCCACTTTCGTTTTTTGAGCTTCTCTGTATTTAAAGAACTCGGTTGCAACTTGTGGGAACAATGCATATGATAATACATCTTCGTCCTGCTCAATCCACTCAGGATTCATTTCGCTTCTAATCTTATCTAACTCTGGCTTCAATAAGTCAGCTGGACGACATGTAATTGGTTTTTCATTGCCAAGTGCTTTCTTCTGCACTTCTTTATTAAATGGTTTTGCAGTCTGACCATAATCACCGTGTAACACAGCTTTTGTTTCTTTTGTCATCATCTTGTATCTTTCGCCCATAACAACGTTCAATACTGCCTGCGTACCAACAATCTGAGATGATGGTGTAACTAGTGGTGGCTCACCAAGGTCTTTACGTACACGAGGGATTTCTTTTAAAACTTCATAATATTTATCCTCTGCATGCTGTTCCTTTAACTGGGAAACCATGTTGGATAACATTCCACCTGGTACTTGATATAATAAAGTCTTAATATCAACACCCATAACCTTTGGATTCATTAGTCCGCTAGCTAAAGCATCGTCACGCATTGGTCTGAAGTAGTCTGCAATTTCAGCTAATAAGTTCTGATCGAAGCCAGTATCAAATTCTGTACCTTTGAATGCTTCTACCATAACTTCTGTAGCTGGCTGGCTTGTACCCATAGCAAATGGAGACATTGCAGTATCAATTACATCACATCCTGCTTCTACAGCTTTCATATAGGTCATAGATGCAACACCAGATGTGTAATGTGTATGTAACTGAATTGGAATTTTAACCGCTTTCTTCAATTCTGTTACTAATTCTGTAGCTTTACTAGGAACTAAAAGACCTGCCATATCTTTGATGCAGATAGAATCTGCACCCATGGATTCGATATCTTTTGCTTTCTTTGTCCAATAGTCCAAAGTATAAGCATCGCCTAATGTATAACTTAAAGCAATTTGTGCATGTCCTTTTTCCTTATTAGCAGCTTTCACAGCAGTTTCAAGGTTTCTTAAGTCATTTAAACAGTCAAAGATACGAATGATATCAATACCGTTTGCAATTGACTTCTGAACAAAGTATTCTACAACATCATCTGCATAATGACGGTAACCTAAGATATTCTGACCTCTGAATAACATCTGAAGTTTTGTATTTTTAAATCCAGCTCTTAATTTTCTAAGTCTTTCCCATGGATCTTCTTTTAAGAATCTTAAAGATGCATCAAATGTAGCACCACCCCAGCACTCTACTGAATGATATCCTACTTTATCCATCTTGTCTATAATAGGCAACATCTGCTCTGTTGTCATTCTTGTTGCGATCAAAGACTGATGCGCATCACGTAATATCGTTTCCGTAATTTTAACGGGCTTCTTTTCTACAGCCATTTTATTACCCTCCTTAATGGTTTTCAGATCCTTTTATCTGATTAGCACTTCTATTAACTTAAGAAGTTCCTATTTCTTATACACCGAATATCGCCATAAATACACCAGCCGCAACTGCTGTACCGATAACTCCGGCAACGTTAGGTCCCATAGCATGCATTAATAAGAAGTTTGTTGGATCTGCTTCAGAACCAACTTTCTGTGATACACGTGCTGCCATAGGTACTGCAGATACACCAGCAGAACCAATTAAAGGATTTACTTTTCCATGTGTTAGATAACACATTAATTTACCAAATAATACACCTGCTGCAGTACCAATTGCAAATGCAATTAAACCTAATACAACAATTTTAAGTGTTGTTACTTTTAAGAATGCTTCAGCACTTGTTGTTGCACCAACTGAAGTACCAAGCAAAATAACTACGATGTACATCATTGCATTGGATGCTGTCTCTGCTAATTGTTTTACAACGCCTGATTCTTTGAATAAATTACCTAACATTAACATACCAACCAATGGTGCTGTAGTAGGAAGAATCATAACAACTACGATTGTAACTACGATTGGGAATAAGATTTTCTCAAGTTTTGATACAGGACGTAACTGTTCCATTTTAATTTCACGTTCTTTTTTAGTCGTTAAAAGTTTCATAATTGGTGGCTGAATAATTGGAACAAGAGACATATAAGAATATGCCGCTACTGCGATTGGTCCCATATATTCAGTCTGTCCTAATTTTCCTGCAAGGAAAATGGAAGTAGGACCGTCTGCACCGCCAATAATAGAAATTGCGGCAGCCGCTTTGTTATTGAAGTTCAAGCCAATAGCTGTTAAGTAAGCTGCAAAAATACCGAACTGTGCTGCAGCTCCAAGTAAAAAGCTCATAGGATTGGCAATTAAAGGACCAAAATCTGTCATTGCACCTACTCCTAAGAAAATAAGTGAAGGAAGGATACTCCATTCGTCCAGTTTATAGAAATAATGAAGCAAACCGCCCTCTTTTATAATATCCGGATACATATTTACTAATAACATACCAAATGCAATTGGTACTAAAAGCAATGGTTCATATCCTTTTTTAATCGCCAGATACAAAAAGATACACGCAACAACAATCATCAAATAGTTTCCCCAGCTTAAGGACGTAAATGCTGTCTGTTGTAAAAGGTTATCCAGCGTATTTAACACATAATCCATCTTGTTTCTAACCTCCCAGTTATAGTTTCGGGAATACCCATTTGTAAGATGCTTAATTTAATGTAGCTAATACATCTCCAGACTCAACCATGTCACCAACAGAAACATTGATGCTTGCAACAGTTCCATCACTTGGTGCTACTACTTCATTTTCCATCTTCATAGCTTCAAGGATTAAAAGAACCTCTCCTCTTTTCACTGCTTGGCCTGGGTTTGCTTTCACACCAAGGATTTTACCTGGCATTGGGGAATTTACTTTAACACCGCCCTGAGTGCCTGCTGGTGCTGCCTTTGGCGCTGGAGCAGCTTTAGGAGCTGCCACTGGTTTTGCTGCTGCTTTCGGAGCTGCTGCTGGTGCACTACCCTGTCCGCCTTCTTCTACTGTAACATCATAAACATTTCCGTTCACTGTAATTGTATATGTTTTCATCGTTTTTTCCTCCAATTTCTATGAATACTTCTTAAGCATTTTTCCATTTACTTGCATTGCGTTTTTTTATAGAACGTACAACCAGACCTTCTGCCGGTGCTTCCTCTCCCATAGATGCCATAATTGCGGCAGTAATAACAGCTACTAATTCTAAATCATCGGTAACATCTTCTGGTTCAGTTTCCACTGGAGCCATTGCTGCTGGTGCCACAGATACTGGCTGGTTCTCCTTTTGTGCAGCATTCTTTTTCGCCTGCTGTTTGTTGATTAAACCAAAACAGCTGATAACAAGACTGATTAAAATTAAGATAACGAACACGGTTCCCATGCCCATTAATGTATTTAACAATGCTTTCGACATAAGCTCTGATTTTGGCTCTACTTCTTGAACCTGAACAGTAGTACCAGATACAACAGTACCATTCATATCAAACTGCATTGTAAACTTAATTTTACCTTTGGTAAATTCTCCATACATGGTTGCTGTAAGATTATATTGCTCAGTATCTTCATTAAGCACTGGTTTGCCAAGTGATGGTTCTGTCTGGCTTGTCATATCGCCAAGTTTATCTCTTAACTCAGCCCAGGTTTTATACTGTGCACGTGTCTCTTTGTCATATTGCTTGTCTTCATAAATAGAAGCGAAATCAAAACCGACCCATGTCTCAAAATTTTGTGTCATGTTAGTCTCAATTATCCTTTTCGCATCATCTGTTAACGTAGCCTCTTCATCATTACTGGTTTTAGCACATCCTACCACAAAAGCCATACAAAGAACCAAAGATAAAAGTAACATAAGTTTCTTTTTCATTCTGATCACCTCATTCTAAACCGTACCATGCTTTTTGCTTGGACGGTTCTCTCTTTTTGTGAATAGCATTTCGAATGCATAAACCAGATTTTTTCTAGCATCTGCTGGTGTAATCACAGCATCAACATAACCACGGCTTGCTGCTGCCTGCGCACTAGACTGTAAGGATTCATATTCACTTGCCTTTTCACTGATAAAGGAAGCCTGATCCTTTTTATCTTTTAATTCGTCTGCATACATGATTTTAACTGCTTCTTTTGCATCCATCATTCCGATTTTTGCATTTTCAAAAGCAAATACCATATCTGCTCCGATGTGTTTCGAATTCATTGTAATATAAGCACTTCCCATTGCTTTACCTGTAACAACGTTAACTTTAGGAACAGAAGCATTAGAGAAAGCATATGTTAATGCAGCAACTGCTTTTGCAATTGTCTTTTCTTCACAAGTACATGCTTTATAGCCTGCAACATCTGTTAAAGTAAGAACTGGAATGTTAAATGCATCACAGAAGTTTACAAACTGGGCTGCTTTCTGACATCCCTTTGTTGTAAGTGTTCCATCAAATTTCTCTGTAACTTTTCCTTCGTCGTTCATAAGAGCACCGCGATTCGCAACAGCACCTACCGTCATTCCATTTAAACGGATAAATCCTGTAACCATTTCCTTTGCATATGCTTTCTTTACTTCCATAAAGAAATTATCATCGGAAATGTCTGCTAATGCTTTCGCACTGTCTTTTGATTCTGCTAAATATGTAAGGCGGTTTAAATCGTCTGTACATTCTTCAAATGAGTCATCATCTTCGTTGTTGCATGGCAAAATGCTAACTAAAGTACGAATCTGATTTAGTACTGCTGTTTCATCTTCTTCTACAAAATCAGCCATTCCTGACTCTGCTTTAAAACTTGCAGCGCTTGTATCACATTTTTCAGTGTAATTGCCTTCTAATGTATTAGGTGAATTCACAAATAACTTAGAACCTTTCTCTGCCATAAAAGTGAAATCGCTTAATGAAGCAGAAATTGCTGAACCACCACCGCAAGAACCGAATACGGCTGTTATCTGTGGAACGACACCAGAAGCCATTGTTTGTTTTAAGTAAAGTGTTCCGAAACCTGCTAGGGCATCTGTCGCTTCCTGCAATCTCAAACCTGCACAGTCAACTAATCCAATTACTGGTGCGCCTGTTTTTAGTGCTAAGTCATAAATATTTGCAATCTTCTTGGCATGCATTTCGCCAATTGAGCCTCCTAATGCACTGGCATCCTGGCTGTAAACATATACTATGTTTCCATCAATCACACCATAACCGGTGATGACGCCATCTCCAGGAACTGATTTTCCTTGTAAGTTAAAATCGGTACTTCTCTTTGTGACTTGGGCACCAATTTCAACAAAACTATTGTCGTCTAACAATAAATTGATTCTTTCCATTGCTGACGTTTGTGCTGTGTTACTCATTTTCAGCCCTCCATTTGTATTTTATATTGACAATAAGCTACCGCAAAATTAGTGCGGATTTTCTTATTGGTTAAAAGTAAAACCAATTTTCTGCCGATTATAATTTTATCTTATTTGGGGAGAAATAGCAAGTGATAAATAGATAAAAATATAAATCAGAATTGAATCCTTCAAAGTTTTTCAAGGTACTGTCGATAAATCCTTTGGAATACGGTTCAAATCGTTTGATTGCTTTGTCCAGTTTTTCAATTTCACTTTGTAGGCTTACAAAATCCAGTTCCAAATCAGCACTCATGTTCTACCTCCTGTTCCCGAAATCCTGCCATATGAATATTTTTTTCTAAAATGACCTCCTGCTTCCTTAACTGAACTAGACTTCCTAACGGTAAGATAGTTCCGTCAATTCTATCAAGTCCCTAATGGTGTTCATCAGCAGCATAGCCTCCTCAAATTTCTGCTGTACATTTTTGTAGGTAAGTATGACCGTACCGTCCTTCATTTTGTATTGAAGCCTCCCTGTATTGTCAGAAAATGTGTCTGACTGGTTTCGGATGGCAATATACAGTTGTGTAAGAGTTGTATTATCCTGTATGGAATCTGCTGCTACTTCATACAGAAAGCCTGCCTGATCCTTTTGTAACACCTGATTGTTTTTCATATAATCCCGTAACAGGGATTTTGTTAATTCGGTACGTTTGTTTTTTAGTTGCTTTTCCATAATATCTCCTTTCTTGTCTGTGCTCTTTTATTCAAAAACTTTCGTTGTCTTAACATTCTGGTAACATAACTTCCGCCTTGCTTCCATTACGAAACAAAAATCCTCTTCCAAACTCTACCGTATCAGAATAGGACATTGGGAAAATTTCTGCCATTCCCTGATCGCCCAGTACAAGACCATAATTTGCCTTCTTAATGAAACCAGTTAATTCATCGTACCCATGGAACTTGGTTTAACTGTTGCCCTTCTTTGATCAACTTCTTCATCCAGCTCATTTCCTTCTGTTTCAATCTGAAAGCTAACTGCTGCATTCGCATAACCAACTGAAACAGTAAGGAAATCATCATCCTGAATACTTCTTTCGTAAATTCTTGGACTGTACTCCCGAATTAATTTTTCAATTTGATTTATTTTTGGATAATTGTAGTTCCAGGCTTCTAATTCCTGCACATTTGCCTCATTTAATTGCTTTCTGACATCCAGAAGATACTCTTCGTACCGTTCAGCTCTTTTCGCATTTTTTTTCTTACAGTCTTTTCTATCCTGAAAATACTTTGTCACTGTAAAAATCAGCGTCATAACAGTGGTAAGATCGGATAAAATCATAAATGCCCCCATCTTCATAAAGATACCGATTCCCACAGTAATTCCCGTCATCAACAATGGTGGTACAATCATCTCTATAAGGCTAGTCTTAGTCATAGATGCCTTTTCACCTGGTTTTTGAATTAGAATCTTATCCGTTGGAACTTTCTTTATGATTCGAGGAGAACGAGTGTAATTGGGAAATCCCTCAAATTCAAAATGATCTGCCTGGACTTCTAATAAGGTTGTCTGATAAAATTCTTTGGTTCCATAAACCAGCAACATATTTTCTAAGAAAACGATCTGACATGGTCCCAGGCAAAGACATGCATCTTCTTTCAGCTCATAATCCTGTCCTGCCCCAAGTGGCTGTCCATCCCATCTGCTCTCTGAATCGCAAGAATATACATGAAAGGAATTTCCTTTTATGACAAGTTGCGTTGTGCTTCCAGCAATGTAAATATCATCTGCCGGATTTCCAATTGTAATCTGATGTTTTCGCTCGTATGTTTTTTCAATCTGCTCTCTTTCCATATTTGTTATTCCTTCCACTTGTATTAAGACTTCGTATCGACAATATCATCTAGTGAACCTGTATCTTCTTCCTTAGGCTGTTTTTCAGAAACCGCTTCTGAATCTTTATCTTCATCCACTTTTTCTGGATTCTTTAGAAGTTCCATTAACTTGTCAATTTTGCCTTGCAGTCCTTCTAATGTTGTTTCTTTCTCATTTCCACTTAAAGCAGTATCTTCTTCCACAATACTTTTTTCTTTTAGGTATGCATACAGGAGCAAATCATTGTCTGAAACTTGCTGAGCAATATCTTCTGCCATTTTAACATCCAGTTTTCCTAATGAAATCCAGTAATCCAAAACCTTTTCATTTGTTTCCAAAGAAAGGGCATTCATAATATTCTCTTTCTGTTCCCCCGTCAAGTTTTCACACTGGATATAGGAATTGGCTAAAATATATTTATCTGGTACACTTAACCGTTCTAATTTGATTTTTTGAAAACTATCTATGACTCCACTATAATTCTTTTCAAGATAATTTCGGTTAGCATTCATTACTGCATTTTCATACGGTCTAGTATAAAATAAAGTAAATCCAATCCATACAATTGACAGTCCCAGAAGACCACTTGTAAATCCTAATAGAATCCGTTTTCTTCTATATGTTTTCTTATTAACAAGAACTTTTGTCTTCTTGTCATGTTCCACAAGTTTTTTATATTCCTCATACATACATGCGATTACTTCTTCTACAGTGGATAAATCTGCAATTTGTGCTAAAAATTTGTCTTTTCGTAGCAGATCAATGCCACCTTCAAAATAATCTGCAAACGAGTAACGATTTTGTAATGCATATCCAATCAGTGATTTGTACTGCATAAGAAATTTTTCTTCGCTATACTCTTCTCCTCTACCATAAACATCTCGCTCCATCAAGAATACTCGGTTATGTATATCATAAAAAATATTCTCAGGATTCAGGCTTATTTGATAGCTTTGCTTTTTTTCAATTACCATTGGTTTTGCAAACAACAATTCTCTATATGTTAAATCTACTGACACCGTTTCTGAATCCATCTGAAACAGGTTTTGTATGATAGTTATATTCTCTTTCTTTTTCAATACTTCTTTGACAGTATTATCTTGATTGACCTTTATGTCATAGCACGTTTGACCTTGTGAAATTGTTATCATCAATGTTATTCCCTCCACATTTTACAAAAGGTGGCTGATAATCAACCACCTTATGAATACATCTGAATTCTCAAAAGCTTATTACTAGCTTACTGAACTTTGCTTTTGGAATAAGCTTGATCCAGTTTCTGCATATCAGCTATATATTTTTCTGTAGATTTAATAAGCTGATCAACTACAGTCTTTGTTTGGGTAAAGTTTTTAGCAAGTTTTGTATAATCTGCTCTATACACTGGACTTGCCTGTGCCTTCCAGTTGTCACATAACATATTTACACTGCTTGTCATCTTGGATGTAGTTGTTTCAAAAGTAGACATAAAGTTTTTCAGTTTTGCAATCTCCTTTTCCATATCAGCATATGTCATGCTTAATTGTGAATTTGCTGCCATAATCATTTCCTCCTTAAATTTATTTATGATTGGTACGATTTCATCACGAAATCATATTATCACCTTATTTCATATCGAATAGGGTTAATAATGAATTGATATGCCTCACGATGTGGCAGTTCTCCAACTCTTGTAAAACCAAGTTTTCCAGTAAAACCTTTCAGAAGCGAAACATTCGTATCGCTGTTTTTTAGTCGTTTTCCCTGAATCTGAATTAACATATTAGAAACATTCTTCTCAGTTTTTTTGCTCGCTTTTGTCATATCTCCCTGTAAACAGCTTATATTTTCATTTGCCAGCGAAATCACATCTGTTACATAAGCTCGGTACTCATCACTTGTTTGATTGGCATTTAGTGTAGCATTTGATAACTCTGTACCTATTGCTTCAAGATCTGTTTTTATCTGTTCCTTATCTACAAAGGAAAACGGATCAAATTGATCCAGACTCTTCTGGTAGGAGTGCTGCTCTTTTACAAAGGCCTGCATTCCAGTGATTATTTCTCCATGTAATACTTTATTTCGTTCTGTTATCTGATTTATTAGTCCACCCTGTATTACATTTGTAAATCTGTCTGGGAATAACATATATAAACCTTATATGTATCTATGGATTTTTGCAGTTCCGATACTACTGTTGTCTGAATGCCCGATTGAATTTCTTTGTGTTGTGTATTCAATTTTATCTGATTATTGTCAGCATATTGATTTATTTCCTCAACAATATTATCATTAAGCTGTTTCCTTTTACTTACAATATCCTCATTACAGCTTTGTACTTCCTGTTTTAAGCTTTCTACACCTGCTGTCACATAGGAAGCTCCCCTTGTATCCACAAAAGGATTATAAGCGTCAACCTGCGTTTTAAACTGTTCCAGGCTTTGCTTTACGACATCCTTTTTTAGTATCAGTTTCTTATAACTGTCTTTGCCATTTGCTAAGGCTGAATTATAATTCTTTTCTACAGTTAATACAGATTTTTGCATCTTTTTTTCTGCACTAGACAAGTCTACCTCTTTTATAGGGTCCTTCTTCATCTTCATCCAGACCTATTTGTAGTCAAAATGGTTCTAAGAACCACAATTCCTAGAACCATTTTTCAGAACAAAGTGTCTTCGACACTCTCAACTCTCCTGCCACTCAATCTTGAGTGAGAAGGCACTTTGTCGTGCCGAACGGGTGTTGCTGTTCTTAAGTGACTAGCTTCCTTACCCGTTCGTGTGTATCCAGCCCCCTGTTTTTTAGAGGCTTTTTAACTTATAGGGAAGGACTCACAGAGAACTTTCCTATAAGTTAAAAAAAGACAAGTAACCCCACCAGAATGGTGTGATTACTTGTCTACAGTATAAATTCTTAGCTTATATCCCTAAATCTTCTCGAGAAATATCAATTCCGTCTCTCCAGATTCTTTCTAAATCATAAAACAATCTGTCTTCCTGAGAGAATATATGCACGATAATATCGCCGTAATCCATAAGAACCCAACTGCTATTACCAATACCTTCGATCCTCTGCGGGTGAAACCCTTCTTTTCCGAGCTTTTCTTCTACGCTGTCTACTAACGCCTGTACCTGAGAGGTATTTGTACCATTTGAAATAATAAAATAGTCTGCCAATACAGAAATCTCATCTACTTTGATAACTTTGATATCCTCACCTTTTTTATCTTCTAATGCCATATAGGCTAATTTTGCCATTAGTTTTGAATTATCCATTCTAATTCTCCTTTCCATGTGTGGTGTAATACTGGTATGTCTCAAGAGTTGTGGAATCTATCTCTTTCTCTTTTTCTGACTTAAGATAATCGATTGTATTTCTTAAAATCGTTACCACACAACCCTCTAAATCGTGAAAGGCCAGATAACGCACTTCATCCAATCCATTTATTTTCTTTCTGCCTGGTTCCATATAATCTGCAACAAATATAATCTGTTCTAAGAGAGACATATTTGGACGGCCTGTTGTATGATAGGTAATCGCATTCAAAATGTCTTTCTTCGTAATATTATATTTTTCTTCTGCAATTTTTGCTCCTACTTTTCCATGAAGCAGATAAGGATTTCTTCTTTCTACATCACTCACTGGCAAGGCATGTTCCATACAGACATTAACCATGGCTTCATCACTATAATATTTTGCATTATCATGTAAAAGCCCTGCTAAAAAGGCATCATTCATATCATATTCATGACACATTGCCAAAGAAGCTGCGGTGTAAGCAACTCCTAATGTATGCTTGTACCTTTTTGCTGGCAAGCTTTCCTGCAAGTCTTTCATTATCTGATTTATGAATTCATCTTTCATAAAAAGCAGTTCCTTTCCTTATCCTTGATATTATCCTCGGTATAATTCATGTTCTTCTATATAAATACGAACTTTCTCATCTACATAATACCTTACATTCTTGCCTTCTTTTTTCCTAGCGCGAATTTCGCTAGAAGAAAACTCGATTGTAGGCATGTCCACAATCTGAATGGTTCCACCGTATTCCTGCTGTAACGTAGCAGCCTGTTCCTTCAGTTTATCCTTCGCTATTCCATAACGAGATGCCACTAACACTGTTGCTAGCTTTAAAATTGCTTCTGGCTCTCTCCATTTTGAAAAATCGAACAAAGAATCGGCTCCAATGATAAAATAGTATTCGCAATATGGATGTATTTGATGTAACTCACGTAAAGTATCTACTGTATACGTAACACCACTTCGCTCCAATTCCATTCCTGAAAATGCAAAATGAGGATTGCCTGCAATCGCCAGCTTAACCATAGAAGCTCGGTCATCCGCAGATATATGCTCCTGTATGGTTTTATGCGGTGGTGTCTTAGATGGCATAAACAGCACTTTATCTAATTCAAATTGTTCATATGCACATTCACCAGTCATTAAATGTCCTAAATGAATTGGATTAAAGGTTCCACCCATAATCCCAACTCGATTCTTTTGGTCCACAGACTCACACCCTTATGGTAACTGTATTTTTTTCTTATTTTTAGATTCTTTATATAAAACAATCTTTTTACCAATTACTTGTACAACTTCTGATTTTGTACGTTCTGCCATTACTTCTGCAATACTTCTTGGATCATCTATACAATTCTTTAAAACACTGATTTTAATTAATTCTCTTGCCTCTAGTGCCTCTGCAACCGCTTCGGTCACTTCTGGAGTAAGGCTTGATTTACCAATCTGAAAAATTGGATCAATGTTCATTGCTAGTCCTTTTAAATATGCTCTTTGCTTACTTGTCATATTAACCTCTTTTCTCAAGCTTTCGCTTAAATCACATAATATGTTATTCTAACATTACATTTGACTTTTTTCAACAACGAAAATTTTGCAATGGAAAAGAAGCAGGTGGACTATTCCATCTACTTCCTTCTCTTTTCTCTATTTTGCAATATATTTTCGTCGTTTATACACTCTTAGGAATAAGAATGCTCCTAGAAGCACGACTACTGAAATACCAAGAATTTTCACTGCCTGTTTCTGTTTTTCCTTATTCGCACCTGTACCCATTCCTTCTGGCGGCTGCATTCCTTCTTGATTTTGACCCTGCATTCCTTCTGGCGGCTGCATTCCTTCTTGATTTTGACCCTGCATTCCCTCTGGTGGCTGCATTTCTTCTTGGTCCTGACCTTGCTCTCCTTGTGGTGTCTGTGTTCCTTCTTGGTTTTGCACCTGTTCTCCTTGCTGTGACTGCATTTCTTCTTGCTTTTGATCTGGCATTCCTTCTGGACCACCTTTACCGCCCATAAAAGTTCCCATATCTGAGACGGTAATATCAGAACCATCCACCAGCGTATATCCGTCGTCATTTCTATCTGCTGCTGTTGCTGGTATTTCACCACTTAACTGCTTCTTAATACTTTCCACTCTAGCATTTGCAAACTTAATCAAGGTTTCCACACCTGTTTCAAACTCATCATAAGTATAAAATGCAGTTGGGTCTGTTTTTACATAAGAAGAAATCATTTTCTTCAGTTGCTGCACTGTTGTTTCAAATGTTCCACTTTCAAAATAGCCGTCAATTAGATTCTTAAGGTAATTATGATATTGTTTCTTATACTCTTCTGTTGAAAGTGCCGCTGCTAAAAATGGTCTTTCTTCTAATTTACCATTGGAAACCACATCATCAATTGCACGGTTTATGAGACTGGTAGCATCATTGTTACCTCCCATTTCGAATGCTCCAAAGGCTAAATTATAGTCCCATGGAAGCATGGATAATACACCATTATTTTCGTATAAATAATAGTTGTGAAGCATATTTCCGAAATAGCTATCGTCATTTAGGACAACTACGTTTGCAGCAATATAACGAAGCATCTGGTCTACGTCCAGATAATCTTCCACATTTTCTTTATTGGATATGTGTTTTAATGCCGTAATCACTCTTTGTTTATCGGAATCTGAAACTTCACCTAAAATAGAGCTATCCCATATTACATCATAACTTTCGTAATTGTCATCAGTATATGCTAGATCGCTTCCCATTCCACCTCCTGGACCTTTAATTTCCTTTCCATCTTGGTTATCTGGAGCCGGAAGAGTTTCTGGCTGGTTGTCTTCCTTATTATCTGGTGCTGGCTGGGCTCCTGGCTGGTTTTGTGGTCCCTGACCACCC
>CALFNR010000078.1:0-4729 GCA_937903005.1 uncultured Lachnoclostridium sp.
TCTTCTGTCCTCCAGTAAAAAGATTACAGCTCCCATTACTTTAAGTATCATAGCCAAACGTAACCTTGTCTGTTTCGTGGTACGGTACGTTGCACAATACGCATCTGCCAATAATGTACTGATTACTTTACGCTCTTCCTTCGAAATGCCAATTAATTCTCTCTGATTTAACGCATTTGGCAGTCGATGAAGGTACTCATAGCTACTGTATACATCCATGGCTCCTTCTAATTTATAATGTTGTGCCATTTTTAAAGTAGGAATCTCTGAATCAGTTTCTTCATAAACGAATGGATGACAATGTACATCTAACTCATAATGCCCAATGAAACCTGCTATATAAGCATAAGCTATTTTCTGCTTCTTTCTTGGCATTATTTCCGCACGTTTTAGTATATTTTCAAAAAATAGATTTGTTCGCTTTTCATGCATCATACTTCCTGGGCTTCTATCCTTCAATCTTAAATCTGGCATATAGTAAAAAAAGATATCTGGGCCGATAGCACCTAGTGCATATGCATTTTTGTGTTCTTTTATCATTTTCTTTAAAGAAGAATCCTTTAAACTTCTATAATTCTTTACGCAAAATGCGTAGTGTGTAAAAAAAGCTGGCATCTAAAAGCCTCCTTTGTAATTTATACTTTTAGTGTATAACGAACACACTTTTGTTGCAAGGGAGTATATCTTCTGCTCATTCAAAATGCTGTTATACCACAAAAAAGCTCCTTGCAAAGCAAGAAGCTTTTTTATTGAAAATCTTATTCTGATTAATCTCTAACCTTAATATGCACTTCACGAAGCTGTTTCTCACTAATTTCATTAGGAGCTCCGCACATAACATCCTGTGCATTACCGTTCATTGGGAATGCAATTACTTCACGGATATTTTCTTCATTACGAAGAAGCATAATCATACGGTCAACACCTGGTGCCATACCAGCGTGTGGTGGTGCACCGAACTGGAATGCATTATATAAAGCACCGAATTTATTCTTAAGATCTTCTTCTGTATAACCAGCAATTTCAAATGCCTTAACCATGATCTTCATGTCGTGGTTACGAACAGCACCAGATGATAACTCAACGCCATTACATACAATATCATACTGATATGCAAGGATATCTAATGGATCTTTGTTTTCTAATGCTTCTAAACCACCTTGTGGCATAGAGAATGGATTATGCGTGAAGATTATTTTCTTCTCTTCTTTGTCGTATTCGAACATTGGGAAATCATTTACGAAACAGAAACGGTAAGCGTTCTTTTCTAATAAATCAAGACGATTTCCTAACTCCGTACGAATCTGACCAGCATATAAAGCTGCTCTTTCTTCATTATCCGCGATAAAGAAGATTGTATCACCAGGTTCTAAACCTGCAATATCAACGATTTCTTTCTTCATATCGTCTGGGATAAATTTATCAATTGGGCCTTTATAGCTCATATCTTCGTTTACATAAAGATAACCAAGACCACCCATACCGATGGACTGAGCGAATTTTAATAATTTTTCATGGAATCCTTTTGACATATCAGCATGTACTTTAATTGCACGTACTGTTTTGCCATGGAAAGGTTTAAAGGTACATCTTTGGAAGAAATCTGTTGTATCCACGATTCTTAATGGATTACGAAGATCTGGTTTATCTGTACCAAACTCAAGCATAGCCTGTTTATAAGGAATTACTGGAAAAGGAGCATCTGTTACAGTGGCACCTTCTGGAGCAAATTTCTTAAACGTCTCTGTTAATACTTCTTCCCCTACACGGAATACATCTTCTTGTGTAGCAAAGCTCATTTCGAAGTCTAACTGATAGAACTCTCCTGGAGAACGGTCAGCACGAGCATCCTCATCACGGAAACAAGGAGCAATCTGGAAGTATTTATCAAAGCCAGAAACCATTAAAAGCTGTTTGTACTGCTGTGGAGCTTGTGGTAACGCATAAAATTTTCCTTTAAATTTACGGGAAGGGACAACGTAATCACGAGCACCTTCTGGAGAAGATGCGCAAAGGATTGGAGTCTGAATTTCTAAAAATCCCATGTCTGTCATCTTCTGTCTTAAGAAACTGATAACATTGGAACGGAAAATCATATTATCTTTTACTTTCTTGTTTCTTAAATCTAAATAACGATATTTTAAACGCACATCTTCACGAATTTCCTTAGAAGTCTGTACTTCAAATGGAAGCTGTGTGTAAACTTTTCCCAAAATATCAACTGTATGTGCCTCTAATTCAATTGTTCCTGTAGGAATCTTAGGATTGTAAGTATCCTCATCACGATGCTGAATCAGACCTTCTACACTAATACAGTCTTCTTTGTTAATTCCATCTAATAATTTTGTGTCACGCATAACCACCTGCATTACGCCATACATATCACGTAAATCGACAAATGATACACCGCCATGGTCACGGATGTTTTCAACCCATCCCGCAATTTTAAGTGTTGCGCCTACGTTCTCTTCACCAATTTTATCCATGGTGCAGTTACGGTAAATGTTTGAAGTGTTCATAATATTCTCCTTTTTTCTCTATAAGTTCAGGACGAACAGTCCATGTCCGCGGTACCACCTGAATTACTGAATATCAGTCACTTTACGGTATAAAACCTCGCTGCTTAACGCACAGCCAACGGCTCACCTACTACTAACAATATGCAAGGTTCAGATTGCAGCTGATAAAGTGTTATTCACGTCAATTCATTTTACGGAGCTCTCACCTAGCCTCCACTCTCTGGAAACGATAATTCACGCTACTTCTCTTCGTCTTCGCCATTATTCTTGTCACTTATGCAGAACTGACCTACTATAAGCATTTTACATATATTTTAAGCATGCCAAAAGGAAAAGTCAAGAGGAAAGACTAGATGTAATCAGATATAAAAGATCGTTGAATTTTGTTTGAATTTTCTTAGCAGTAGATTTGGCTCATATTCAAAAATCCAAAAAATAGACGTATTCAAAACGTAGACACAATTATTTCTATTCCATTGTTCTAACTGTTTCTGAAACAATGTAACATAATCCATATTGATAAACTCTTTTGCTTCCATCAAATCACTACTGTTATTTAATATGTAATTTGCTTTCTTCAAATGGTGCGCACACATAGACATGAATATTCGATAGTCATATTTTCTCACATCCTGATATGCCGTCTCTTCTCCAACTAACTTTTTATATTCCTGTACCTCTTCCTTTGTAGCAACTTTATGTATAAATCCGCTATCTGGCATTTTATTTATGTGTCTATAGGACTGCATCATAGGATAATTAATAAAGAGTTTTCCCATTTTGCCAGAGTCACAGTAATATGCAAGCATTTGCTCAATTACTGAAAAGTACTGTTTTTGATAATGTGGTTCCATATCGAATACAAGAAATATATCCGTGTATTTTGCTTTCAGAATCTCTTTCTTTTCTGGATCTTTTTCTTTCGCTCTTAATGCTCTTCTGATATCTATATCCTTATCTAATTCTTCTCCTTGAAAAAGAGCATCAATCAAATCGTGAATAGAAGTATTATAAGTATAATACTCGATTTCATACTGATGGTAGAATACAGCGTTAGCCTGCTTAAAAAACTCAGGCTCATCTGTATCTCCTTCAACAATAAACAAAATCCGTTTCTTCGTTTTCTTACTCATCTTCAAAATCACCGTTCCTAAATAAACGTTCTATATCATGTCCTTCTCTCAATTCTCTAAATGTAGAATCTGCAAAACTTCTGAGTTTTCCATCATTTAAATAAAAATATACATCTGGTCGAAGTAATTCATTATCAAGCAAATAGGTGTTATGGGAAGTAATTACAACTTGTGCATTTTCAAATTCCAACACTTCTTCCACAATACTTTTTGCCAGTTCAAAATGATAAAATGCATCAAATTCATCCATCCAAATAAAACTCGCTTTACTAAAGTGTATCATCCACCCATAGAAAAGAGTTAGTGTTTTAGTTCCATTAGAAGCTGCAGTGTAAAAATCTATTTCACGGCATTCATGAACTTCTCGAATTTTATATTTCCCATCATCATTTATATAACCTCGTAATTTATACTTCTGGTCTGTAACTTTATATAAAAATTCTGCAAAATCATCTACTTTATTATTTTTTATAATATCCTCTATTGCATTCCTATTTTCTGGTTTCATTCCAATAAACTGATTCTTCTGCAACGAACGAAACCAAATCATACGCCTTACAAAATTCGCAACCTTCTTTATTATTGGCATCGTGTTCATATTACTGTGGCTTATTATATATTTTAGAATAGACAATTCGTTATCCCATAATTCAAAATTCAGAGAATCTGCACCAATTAGATTTAAGCCGTTATTTTCGAATTCTCCCTTATCAAAATTATATTTAAAAATCACACTTCCATTTATACTCAATTGTTCTGTTGCCAAAGTCTTAATATCCTTCTTTGAATATTCGTATATCACTTCATCCCTGTCCAATATAAACTCATAATGGAACGTTGCTTTATCCTCTTTGCTATCTGCATTCAGAAAAAGAGAAGAAATCATAGTTTCCTGACTGACATGTCCATCTGTCAAAACCGAAACAATATCAAATAATGCAAATCCAAGATTACTTTTTCCCACACCATTTTTTCCATATATCATTGCCTTTGAAATCAGTCCATCTTTAATGCAATACTCATTAAACCCATATTCATCTCTTGTATTAGAAAAATCTATTATAATTTCATCACCAA